>NZ_JAFCMA010000033.1:0-84825 GCF_018130125.1 Bradyrhizobium sp. AUGA SZCCT0177
GTGTGCATTTTGTTTTGTGCAAACCGCACGCGAGACCGCGGGTGCAGCGCGCACCCGGTCTTCCCTGCGCCCTCTTACGAGAGGGCGGGAAGTTTCTGGCAAAGCTCGGGCGCAACGCGCCGCGAGAATGTGAAACTGCGTTTTGGATGATGGCGCAACAACAAACACCGCCGTCGTCTCGGCCTTGAGCTCAGATGCGCAATTGCGCATTGGGGGACCCATAACCACAGGGAGAAGTTTTGCGAATGGTGACTGCTACCGAGCTTCATCGAGAGATCACGCAGTATGGGTCCCGGCCTTCGCCGGGACGACGTGAGAGATGGGTCGAAGCTCAATTCAAGCTGCTCTCGATGGCTTCTGGATTTTCATTGATCTCCCGGGCACACATCGTGCACACGCCGCTTCCGCAATGGGAAACATGCTCACCGCCGCTTGCCGATCAACTTGAGCGCGCCGGCGGCGGCCTTCTCATCCGTCACCAGCACTTTGCCGATCCGCCCCTGCAGCGCCGCCGCGATGACCGGCACCTTGTTGGTCCCGCCCGCAATCAGCATCACGGTCGGCGCCCGTGCCAGCTTCTCGATCGGCAATGCGATGGCGCGCGAATTGATGCCGTGGTTGATCTGCCGGCCAGACTGCTCGAGATATTGGCCGAGCACGTCACCGACGGCGCCGGCGGCGCGCAGATCCTCGATGCCGACATCGGGCGGCAGCCCGTGCCGCACCAGGAGCGAACGCGGCGAGAGGTCGCCCATGCTGAGCAGCGCAAGATCGATCCGCTCGACGCGGTCCAACACTTCCGCATAGACCTCCTGTGCCATGAAGGTGTCACGCGATCTCCGGCTGCTGGCATAGATCGGGGCAGCCAGATAGCTGCACTTGGCGTGCAGCCGACGAGCAAGCTCGCCTGCGATCTCGAAAGTGTTGAGTTCGAGCCCGCGGGAGAGCCCGCCCATCATCGAGACGATCCAGAGATCCGGATACTCCGCGGGCGTCACATGGCGGATGGTTTCGCGCAAGGTCGCGCCCCAGCCGATGCCGATGGTGCGTGGTTTCTTCTCTTCTAGGAATTTCGACAAATAGGCGCCCGCCGCCATTCCGATCAGGCTTGCCACCAGTTCGGGATTTTCCGGACTCGGGATCACCACCGCGTCGTCGAGCCCGCATTGCTGCCGCAACTGATGTTCGAGCTCGGTGCAGCTTGCGAACGCCGAGTTCAGCCTGATACTCACGATGCCGCTGTGCCGCGCCTCCGAAAGCATGCGGTTGACGCGCGCCCGCGTCAGTCCGAGCCGCTCGCCGATCTCGGCCTGGGTCAGGTTCTCCATGTAATAGAGCCAGGCGACCCGCAGGATGGTCTGGTCACTCAAAGCGTAATCTCCTCGAGCAACCGCAAAAGCTCGTCATGGATGTGACCATTTGAAGCGATCTTTTGCAAATCGTCAAACTGCGAAGCCTCGCCCGCGATCGTGGTCACGCGTCCGCCCGCTGCGCGCACCAGCGGCATCGCGGCGGCGTGCGAGACGAGATCGGCCTTGATCGACACGAAGGCGTCGAGCCGGCCGGCCGCGATCCATGTCATCTCGAGCGCGCCCGAGACCACGATGCGGACGCCGCGAACCGCCGAGCCGAGCCGCTCGATAATGGCAGCGGCCATCCGCACCTCGTCGGGTTGATAATGCGAGGTCAAGATCACCGATACCACCGCATCGGAAAGCGAACGCGTGCTCGACACCCGCACGGGTTCACCGTTCACAGTGGCAAGCGCGCCCTGCACGTAGCGGGCGCAGACATCGGCCAGCGGCGATTGAACCAGGCCGACCAGCGCCTCTTCGCCATCATGGTAGGCCGCACTGACCGAATACCACGGCAGCCCGGAGGCGTAATTCACGGTGCCGTCCAGCGGGTCGACGATCCAGCGCGGTCCGCTTGTGTTGCCGCTAAAACCCCTTTCCTCCGACAGGATCGCCGCCCATGGTGTCAGCGATCTTAGTCCGTCGATCACGATCCTTTCCGCGGCAAGGTCGGCGTCGGTGACGATGTCACGTAGTTCCTTGCGTGCGGTCGCAAGCGGCGCGCGCTGCATCGCGACCAGCGTCGCGGCCGCCTCCGCCACCACCGGCTCGGCGCCGCGCATCAGCGCCATCAAATCCGTCCTGGCGGATATCGGCATCAGGCTGCCTTCACGCCGGGCGCGCCATCCTCGACCACGAAGGTCGCGAGCCGGCGTACACCGCTGCTCACGTCCTTGACGTCGTCGAGCGCCTCGAAACCGACCGTGCACGATCGCGCATCGAGTTCGACGGTCGCATAGCCACGCTTGTCGCCCCGCGCATAGGTCAGGGCCGGATTGTCGGCGAGCGCCTTGGCCACGCTGCTTTCGCTCGGCCCCTCGGAAGAGATCGAGGTGCCGACGAATTCGGTCGCCATGGCCGCTTCATGCGGCTGCGAATAATCGCGCTTGAGGTCGGCGGCAAAGTAAGCGTGGCGGTCGCCGCCGATGACGACCGGGTTGCGCAATTTGTGCGACACAATCGAATCGAGCAGCCGGCGGCGGGCATTGGGGTAGCCGTCCCAGCCATCCATCCAGAAGCGGTTGCCATCGTCCGCCTTGCGCTTGCTTTCGGACATCAGAGTCTGCTGCGCCACGACGGTCCAGCGCCCGCGACTGTCGCGCAATCGTGCGTCGAGCCACTGCTCCTGCGGCCGCCCGAGCATGGAGCGTTCCTCCTCGGTTCGTTCCGTGCAGTCCGGCACCGTGGTCGGGCGCCCTCCCTTCACACAGGCGGGCGCGGAGCGGTACTGCCGGTCGTCGAGCAGCATGATGTCCAGCATGTCGCCGAAACGATAATGCTCGTAGATGGTCGCATTCGGCCCGCGCGGGCGGGCGGATGGCGGCAACGGCATATGCTCGTAATAGGCCTGATAGGCGGCAGCGCGGACTTTCATGAACTGCTCCGGATCGCGCGTCGTGTAGGAGCGGTCATTGGCGTAATCGTCCGCGACCTCGTGGTCGTCCCAGATCGAAAGCCAGGCAAACGCGGCGTGCGCCGCCTGCAGGTCGGCGTCGGATTTGTAAAGCGCGTAGCGATTGCGGAATTCGGCAAGCGACGTCGGAATCCCGACGCCGTGCTGACGTACGTGACGCGAGCCCCAGGACTTTTCGTAGATGTAATCGCCGAGATGCACGACCAGATCGAGATCGCGCGCCGCCATGTCGCGATACGCGGCGAAATAGCCCTGCTCGTACTGCTGACAGGAGGCAAAGGCGAAGCGGAAGCGGCTGTTACCTCCGGCCGGCGCGGTGCGGGTACGCCCGACCGGACTCACCGCCGCACCGGCGCGAAACCGGTACCAGTAGACGCGGCCCGGCTGCAGGCCTGTTGCCTCGGCATGCACCGAATGCGCGAGCTCCGCCGTCGCCTGCACGACGCCCTTCGTGGCGATGCGCGCAAATCCTTCATCCTCCGCGACCTGCCACTCGACCTCGACCGGCGCAGGCGGCATGCCGCCCTCTTCGAGCGGTCGGGGCGCGAGCCGTGTCCACAGAATGACGCGGTCCTCGCGCGGGCAGCCGGAGGCTACGCCCAGCGTATATGGGTGCGCGTTGAACGCCACCGGCGCACCGCGCACGATCCCGAATGGCGCGGCCATCGCGGCACTGGCCAAGGAGCCTGCGAGGAATCGCCGGCGCGGGATCGTGATGCCGCTCATGACGGCACAGACGCGGACGTCAGTTCGCGCCTGATATTCACGGCGAGATCGGGCCGGTCGGTGGTGATCTGCCGCACCGGCTGGGCGAGCCAGTGGGCGATATCCTGCGGCTCGTTCGTCACCCAGGCCCCGAGCCGTTCGCGACCGAAGACTTTCAGCGCCAGCGGCAGTGTCAGCGTCAGCAGCGACTTCTCGACCGCCACGATGCAATCGGGTATCGCGGCGAGACGGTCGAACGCCGGCGAAATGCCGCCCATCATTTCCGCCGACCTGCGGTCCAGCGAGGCCAGCACCCGCGCCTGCGGCGACAGCCTCCGCAACGTCGCGATGACGTCAGGGACAAAGCAGGTGAGCACCGCGCGCCGCTCCAGCCCGCGCCGCTTGACCGCCTCGATGAGGCGCCCTTCGATTCCCGGATAGGGATTGCCGAAGGCGTCGGTCTTGATTTCGATGTGAAGCTCAAGCGGTGAATCGCGGAACACGTCGAGCACGGCATCGAGCGTTGGGATGCATTCTTCGCCGGCCTCGCGCAGACGGATGGCAGTCAATTGTTTCAGCGTCCGAACGCCGACCGGCCCGGCGTCATGCGCGGTGCGATCGAGCAGCGGATCGTGGATGACGACCAGCGAACCATCGACGCTCTGATGAATATCGAACTCGACCGCGTCAACACCAAGTCCACGCAGATTGCGAAAGCCGAGGAGGCTGTTCTCCGGCCAAAGGTCGCGGGCGCCGCGGTGTCCGGCGATAAGAACCATGATGAGTCCCCTATTTACTGCTGTCAACGAGCCCTTTGAGGAACCAGCGCTGCAACAGCAAAATCACCAGCATCGGCGGCAGCATCGCTAGCAGCGCACCGCTCATGGCGATGTTCCAGGCCGGCTCGCTGTCGGAGCGCGGGATCAAATTCTTCAGCGCGATCACGGCGGTCGCCATGTCCTTGTCGGTGGTGAACAGCAGCGGCCACAGATACTGGTTCCAGCCGAACAGGAACAGGATGATCGCGAGCGCGACGATGTTCGAGACCGACAGCGGCAGCAGAATGCTCCAGAAGAACCGCAGCGGCGAGGCGCCATCGAGCCTTGCCGCCTCACACAACTCATCCGGCACGGTGAGGAAGAACTGTCGGAACAGGAAGGTCGCAGTGGCGGACGCGATCAGCGGCAGGATCAGCCCCGGATAGGTGTTGACCATGTTCCATTCCAGCGCAATCGCCACATCGTGGCCGCTGATCCATTTCCAGAGATCGGCAACATGCAGCATATCGGCGAGCCACTGCAGCGGCAGCGCGGCGTTCGCCACCGCCTCGAACGTCGGCACGATCCGCACCTCGATCGGCAGCATCAGCGACATGAAGATCAGCCAGAACGCCAGCATCCGGTAGCGGAAGCGGAAATAGGTGATGGCGAAGGCGGAGAGCAAGGACACCACGATCTTTCCGGCAGTGATGCCGAGTGCCACCACAATGGAATTGAGAAAGCTGCGGCTGAAGTCGGACTTGACCCAGGCCGTTTGCAGATTGGCAAGAAACTGATCGCCCGGCAGCCACGGCAGCGGCACCTTCTGCACCTCGGCGATCGTCAGCGAGCCCGCGACGAACGCGAAGTAGAGCGGCACGCACACCAACATCGCGCCGGCGATCAGGATCGCGTGGCAGATCATATCGAGGATGGGTGCGCGCTCCACCATGCGGTCAGACCCCGTAATTGACCTTGTGTTCGAAATAGCGGAATTGCAGCAGCGTGCAAATCAGCGCGAAGGTCATCAACAGCACCGACTGCGCCGCCGAGGAGCCGAGGTCGAGGTTGATGAAGCCATCGACGAAGACCTTGTAGACCAGGATGTTGGTCGCGCCGGCCGGCCCGCCATGGGTGACGGCATCGATGATCGCGAAGGTTTCGAAGAAGCCGTAGATAAAATTCATCACGGCGAGAAAAAAGATAGTCGGCCCGAGCATCGGCAGCGCGATGAGAAAGAACCGCCGTATCGGTCCGGCGCCGTCGACGGCGGCGGCTTCCATCAGCGAGACCGGCACCGCCAACAGGCCGACCACCAGGAAGATGTAGTCGTAGCAGATGTGCTTCCATGACGCGGCCATGATCACGAGCCACAGCGCGTCGTTCGGATTGCGATTGGGATCCCAGGAAATCCCGAGCGCGTGCAACATGTGTGCGAGCGGGCCAACGACCGGGTTGAAAAGAAACGCCCACAGGATGCCGGCGATCGCGGGCGCGATCGCATAGGGCAGCAGGATGAGAGTCCGGTAGACCGATCGTGCGCGCACCACCCGGTCGGTGGCGAATGCCAGAACGACGGCAATCGCCAGCGTAATCACGTTCTGCGCCACCGTGAACCAGGCCGTCGTCACGAGCGATTGGCGATACTCGCCGCTCGCAAACAGCGCCTTGAAGTTGTCGAACCACACGAAATGGACGGTGGTGCCGAACGGATCGCTCAACAGGACGGACTGCGTCAGCGCCCGCAGCGACGGGATGAAGAAGAAGAACACCAGGATCAACACCTGCGGCAGCAGCAATAGCGTCGGCAGGCCGGCGCCGCGGCCGAAATTCGCTCGCTTCAGTCCGGGTTCCCGATCAGGCTGGCCACGCTTGGGCGTCCGCGCCTTACTGGCCCGTTCCGTCACCGCGCTACGCCCGGCGGCAGTTTCGCCGGGCGACTTGTGCTGCGATCTGGCCAAGCCGGAAGGTGGGTCTGCCGGCGCTTCTGGCCAGATCGACGAAGTTGCGATCGGCGCACTTGCCTTCATTTCGCCTCGGGGGCCCACTCGGTGCCTTTTCCGGCGTTGAGCTTCTCGAACTGCCGCAGGATTTCATTGCCGCGCTTGACGGCGTCATCCATCGCCTGCTGCGGTTGCTTCTGGCCGGTGAACACCGCTTCGACCTCGCTGCGCTGCGCCAGCATCGTCTGCACGAAATTGCCAAAGCGGAAGCCGCGCGAATTGTCATTGGGCGTGCCGCGCGAGAGTTGCAGCACCGCGATCTCGCGTGTCGGATGCTCCTTATAATAGCCGCGCTCGCGCGCCAGCGCATAGGCCTTGTTGGTCGCCGGGACATATCCGGTCACGCCATGCCACCACACTTGCGTCTCCGCCTGGGCGACGAAATCGAGGAAGGCGGCGACCGCGTCGTAGCGTTCCGGCGTGTGCCCCTTCATCACCCAGATGGCGCCACCGCCAATGGTGCTGTTGAGCGGAGGATTGATATCGCTCTCGTGCGGCAGGAAGGTGGCGCTCCAGTTGATCTTGGCGTTGCGTTCGATATTGCCGTGCGACGCGGTCGAATTGACGAAGGTCGAGCAGCGTCCGGAGGTGAACAACTGTTCCGGGCTAAAGCCCTGCCCGGCAATCTGCAGGACGCCATCATCGAGCCATTTTTTCAGGCGCGCGACTTGCGAGACCACCTTGGTCTTGTTGTAGACGAATTCGGTGCCGAGTCCGTCGAAGCCGTTGGCGAGCGTACCGTAGGGCTGGTTGTTGATGGCGCTGTAGTTTTCCAGCAGGCTCCAGAAGAAGTCGCCCGGCAGCACCGTGCCACACTCACTGACGCCCTTGGCCTTCATGGCGTAGAGCTGTGTCTCCAGCTCCTGCCAGGTTGCGGCCGGCTTGTCGAAGCCGGCTTTCTGGAAGTGGTCCTTGTTGTACCAGAAGATCGGCGTCGAGGAGTTGAAGGGCATCGCCGACATGCGGCCCTTGTAGCTCCAGAAACTCGCCACCGGCTTGATGAAGTCGGAGAAGTCGACCTTGTAGCCCTTCTGGTCCAGAAGTTCCTGCACCGGCACCACGGCGCCGGACAGCAGCATGGTCATGTAGCCACGTTCGGCGATCTGCACCATTTCCGGCGGCCGCTTGGCACGATAGGCCGCGATCACGCCATTGGTCACTTCGTCGTAATTGCCCTTGGCGACCGCCACGACGGTATATTTATCCTGCGATGCGTTGAATTTCTCGACCAGTTCGCCGAGCCGTTCGCCCAGGACGCCGCTCATGGCGTGCCACCATTGCACCTCGACGCGCGCCGCCTGAGCGGGCGCGGCCGACGCCAAAACCCCGAACAATGCCGCAATGAATGCAATCTTCTTCACGGGTGATCCTCCCTCAGCGGTCCAGTGAGCCGGCGCTTCAAAACCCGGCTTCGATCATTTGTATTTCTATAATGACATATGTGTCGCTTTGATGAAAGGGGGCCGGGTGCAGGGATTTTATTGCGGGGGAGCACTCGCGCTCGAGCCCGGCTGGTCAGTGTATGGTGGTGCATGGCGCAATCGACCGGAGCGCGGCGGCGCATTGGCCTTGAAAACCCCCACTATATCGCAGGAGTGGCGAGCAACTTGCTCAATCACTCGCTGATGATCGGAGGCGTCGGTCTTGCTCGTGAGTCATGCGTCGATGACGAGATCGGAAAGTGGAACGGCCTGACATGTCAGGCAATGCCCCTCATCCAACTCCGAACAATCGACGAGATGGCGAACCTCGCCGGTCTTTACCGGCACGGCGCAGCTCTCGCATTGGCCGACACGGCAGCCGCTTGGAAGCGCAATGCCCGCGCTTTCGGCCACCGCGAGAATGCTGGCCAGCGGCGCCTGCGGCGACCAGTTCAATGTGCGTCCAGAGCGGGCAAAATGAATTTGGCGCGACATGAGGCCATCGAGCGCAGGCGCCGGGGGCGAGCGGAAGCGCTCCTTGAAAATCTCGAAGACCGGCACGCCGCGCGCCTGCAGGCCTGCGGCGACCTCTTCCATCATCGCATCGGATGCGCACATGTAGATGCGCGCGCGCTTGCGCAGCAATTCCGCGTCGATATCCGACACGGTGAACCGGCCGAGCCGATCAAAACGGTCGCCGCTCTGTGGGCGGGTCAGATGCGTGACCAGCGTGAGATTCGGCAGCCGCTGCCGTAGCGCTTCAAGCCGATGATGGAACGGGCGGCTTGCGCCATCCCGGCAGCCATAATGCAGCGTGACCTGTGGTTCGTCGGCGACGCCCTCGAGCGTGTCGAGATAGGACAGGAACGGCGTGATGCCGATGCCGCCGGCAATCAGGACGACCGGAAACTCGTTGCGCAGCGGCAGCACGAAGCCACCCTTCGGTGACTGCAATTCGACGGTGTCGTCAGGTGCGAGATCGTGCCTGATCGCCGTCGACACCTGCCCGCCCTCGATGTGCCTGACACCGATACGATAGGCATCGGGTGCCGGGATCGCTGCCCCGGTCAGCGAATACGAGCGGATCGCCTCGCCAATCCGGACGCCGACATATTGGCCTGGCCGGAATGCCGGAAGCGCCCCACCGTCGACTGGCCGCAATGTCAGCCCCACCACATCGGCAGATTCCTCGCGGCGCTCCGCAACGACGAATGAGCGCCAGCCCTGCCAGGCGGTGCTCTCGTCACGTTCGACGTCGCAGGTAAAGGAGCGCAGCGCCAGCGATCCGCTGAGCGGATCGCGCCCGCGTTCCGAGATGATGGCGTTGAAACTGGCGCCGACAGGCCGCGTCTCGTCCGGCAGATAGCCCGGCAGGCCGAGATCCGGCGCAGGCTGCCACCAGCCATAGTCGCTCGCTACCACATCCAGCGCGAGCGCGTCGTTGAAAGCGGCGCGGATCCGGATCGTGCCCTTGCGACTGCGCACCAACATCCAGTCGCCCTCCAGGATATTCTTGCGGCGGGCGAGTTCGGGATGGATCTCGGCGGTCGGTTCGGCGCGCTTGCGGCGCAGCGCGTTGATGCCGCGATGCTGGCTGTGGCAGAAATAGCCGCTATTGGCGGAAAACAGCGTCAGCGGAAACGCGTCATCGCGGCGCTCGGCCGGCTCGATGAAACGCGGTACCGCCGGATAGCCGTGGCGATGCAGCAGTTCCGAATAGAGTTCGGCCTTGCCGGTCTGCGTGGCGAAGCCGGTCGTCTGGTATTTGCGATGGCCATGTTTGAGCGGCACGCGAATGCCTTCGGGCCTTGCCCGCAGCGTTTCGAGATCGAGGCCAAGCGGGGCGAGCAGATGCTCAAACCCCTTCTCGACATCGCCGCCAAAGAACAGTTCGCTCATGCCGAGCCGCTTGGCGAGCTGGAAGACGATCCACATATCCGAACGGGCCTCGCCCTGCCGCGGAATCATCTGCGGACGGAGCTGCACCAATTCCTGCGCCTCGGGCGAGATTTCGAAGCCGAGGCGCAATGCCTCATGCTCCCACGGGCTCGACACCGGCAGCACGATATCAGCCATCTCGGCTGTCGGGTTCAGGAACAGATCGCAATGGACCTGGAAGTCGAGCGCTTTGAGCGCCTCGCGTCCGCGTTCCGGCGCCGGATGCGACACCAGCAAATTGGAGCCGAACGCGAACAGCGCGCGCAGGCGGTAGGGTTTTCCGGTCAGCGCAGCGTCGTAGAAATCGCTGGAGGTGATCCAGCCGTCGGCCGGCGGCCCGAGCGGCCGCGCCGACAGTCCGAGCGTGCGTGCGCGCGTCTCCGGTGGGATCATCGCCATGGAATGCAGCGACGGCACCGGAAGGCTCGGCATCCTGACATTGCCGCCCGGCGCATCGAAATGGCCGGTCAATGCATAGAGCGTTGCGACCGCGCGTTCGGTCTGCGAGGCATTGGTGTGCTGTCCGAGGCCGGTCCAGCCGTGATAGCAGACCGATGATGCCTTCGAGATCGCAGCCGCGAGTTCCTTAACTTGCGCCGCCGGGATGCCGGTGATGCGCTCGACCGTCGCGGGATCGTAGGGTTCGGCTGCCGCGACATAGTGATCGAAACCGGTGCGGCAGGCGATCGGGCCCTGAGGGCCGCTCACATCGAAGCATCCTTCGAGCGCGGCAGCCGCGAGCCCGCCCTCGGCCGGCACTGCTTTGCCCGCGACCGCATCCCAGACCAGAAAGCCGTCGCCTTCAAGGCCGATATCGCCGGGGCGCAGGAAGCAACCGTCGCTATCGCGGATCAGGAAGGTCGCATTGGTCCAGTGCCGCACGAAGTCGGCGTCGTAGGCGCGGTTGACGATGAGCCAGCGCGCAAGACCGAGAGCCAGCGCCGCATCTGTGCCCGGGCGGATACGCAGCCACAGATCGGCATCGCGCGCTGAACCGGTCCGGCGCGGATCGATCACCGCAAGCCTGGCGCCCCTCGCCCGCGCGGCGCTGATCGCCTCTGCCTGGGCAAGCCAGACATTAGCGGGGTTGTGGCCCCAGAGCAGGATCAGTTCGGAATTGCGATAATCCGCCGTGGGCAGGCCGCACCCGAAGGTGAAGGCGTGGGCGTGGTCCTTGTGCCAATTGCAGATCTCCGTGGAGAAGCAATTGTTCGGGCTGCCGAAGCCGCGGATGAAGCGCTGGATCCAGTCGAGGCTGTCTGATGTCGACGACGAAGAGCCGGAGGTTACCGCGAACGCGACCGATTCCGGCCCGCTTTCTTCCCGGTAGCGCCCCAGCCGCTCGGCGATCTCGGTCAGCGCCTCGTCCCAGGAAATCGGCACGAAGGCGGGATCGGCGGCGCCCTTCGGCGCGGTGCGTCGCAATGGCGTCTTCAGGCGACGGGCCGAATGCGCGATCTCCGGCGCGGCCCTGCCCTTTGGGCATAGCGCCTTGCCGGTCGGATGGGCCGGGTTCGGCCGCACCGCGACGAGCCTGTCATTCTCGACGACATTGATCGTTCCGCAGCGGGAGCGGCAGAGCGTGCAGAAGCCAGGCTTTTCCTGCGTCGACATGGTCAGGCCTCGTTGCCGCACACCCTCACTCGGGAGGCTGCGCGCGTGAGTTCGGATTGGCCTCGTTCACCAGCAGGCTCGCGGCCGCAAGATCCTCGATCGCCGCGCCGACCGATTTGAACAGGGTGATTTCGTCGCGGTCAAGGCGGCCGGCTTTCGCGCCACTTGTCAGTTCATGCAGATCGCCGCAGATCCTGTCGGCGCTCCAGCTGCCGGCGGCGATCGGTTGCAGCAGGTCTCCTGCTTCGGCGAGCGCGCCAGGATAGGTATCGATGAAGACGCGGCAGCGCAAAATGGCCGCGTCATCGCTTTCGCGCATCTGCGGCGTAAAGGCACCGACCAGGTCGAGATGGGTTCCAGGCCGCAGCAGCGCGCCTTTGACCAGTGGCTCGGTCGACGTCGTGGCGCAGCTCACGATGTCGGCCTGCGGCAAGGCCAGGTCAAGGTCGGTCACCGGAACTGCGTTCGCGCCCTGCCGGACAAGCGTGTCGGCCAGAGCCCGCGCGCGCTCCGGATTGCGTCCCCATACCATCACCTTCTCGATCGGACGCACAGCGCGGTGAGCGGCGGCGAGATGACGCGCGACATGGCCCGTTCCGACGATAAGCAGCGTGCGGCTGTCCGCGCGCGACAGATAGCTGGATGCGAGCGCTGACGCAGCGGCCGTGCGGCGATTGGTCAGCGCCTCGCCGTCGATCGTCGCGCGCGGCTGGCCGGTCTGACCGTCGAGCAGGAAATAAAGCGACGACACCGCACCGAGACCGCGCTCGGCATTTTGCGGAAACACCGTGACGAGCTTGACGCCGACGGCTTCGCCGCGGATCCAGGCCGGCATCGTCAGAAGACGCGCCGGCGCTCCATCGACGCCGACTTCATAGGCCTGCCGCAACGGCATCGGCTCGCCGTCGCGCTTGAAAGCCTCGCGCAATGCCTCGATCAGCTCGGGATAGCCGAGCGCGGCATGGACGTCGGCAGCGGAGTAGCTGCGCAGCATCGGGTTTATTCCTGTCCTACAATATCATGAGAGTGCGGTGATGCCGGTGCATATCCAGATGACCTCGGCATCTTCCTTGCTGATCGACACGATGGCGTGGCCCATCTTGCTGTCGAAATAGGTGCTGTCGCCAACCGCGAGCGTGACGGGGGCGTAGAATTCCGTGAAGACCTGGACAGAGCCGGACAAAACGCACAGGAACTCCTCGCCCTCGTGACGCACCCAGCCGGGGAACTCGTCGAGGCTGCGCGCCCTGATCCGCGCCTTGAATGGCAGGATATGCTTTTGCGAAAGGTCGGTCGCCAACACCTCGTAATCATAGGTATCGGTGCGGTGCGGCTTGCCCTCGCCGGTGCGCGTGACGCTGCGGCGGCCGAACGGCGCATTCTGGCGACGCTGATCGAACAGCTCGACGATGTCGAGATCGACGCCGCGCGTGATCTTCTGCAGCACGTCGTAGGTCGGCGACATCTGGCCGTTCTCGATCTTCGACAGGGTCGAGCGCGCGACGCCGGTGCGCTCGCTGACCTCTTTCAGCGTCCACCCCTTGTCGATCCGTAACCGCTTCAACCTGTGACCGAGGTCATCGCTTCCCTCGGCCGGCGCGGCGTCGGCCGAGAAGCGGGCCGGTACAACCACTGTTGCCGTGGCCTCCCTCAGCGACGATCGCGTCGCAGTCTTCTTCATCGCGGCTCTCTCCCTTTTTTATCGCGGAAGTAAGGTCCCGGCGGCGGCCGTCGCCGCCGGGACCTTGCCTCACTTCTTGACGAGCGGACATTCGCTTTGGGCAAGAGACTGGAAGGCCTGCTCGCCGGGAACGGTAGCCAGAACATTATAGTAGTCCCATGGCTGCTTCGATTCGGAAGGTTTCTTGACCTGGACCAGCAGCATGTTGTGGACCATGCGGCCGTCCTCGCGCACCTTGCCGTCCTTGGCGAAGAAGTCGTTGACCGGCAGCTCGCGCATCTTGGCGGCGACGGCCTTGGCCTCATCGGTGCCCGCGGCCTGGATCGCCTTGAGATAGTGCGTGATCGAGGAGTAGACGCCGGCCTGCACTGACGTCGGCATGGCCTTGCGGGTCTCGAAGAAGCGCTTGGCGAAGGCGCGCGTCTCGTCGTTCTGGTCCCAGTAGAAACCCTCGACAAACGAGATGCCCTGCGCGGTCGGCAGGCCGAGCGCGTTGACATCCGTAATGAACACGACCGGCGCCGCGATGGCCTGCCCGCCCGCGATGATGCCGAACTCGTTGGCCTGCTTGATCGCCGTCGTCATATCCTTGCCGGCGGTGGCAAGCAGGATGACCTTCGCCTTCGATGCCTGCGCCGGCAGCAGGAAAGACGAGAGATCGGCTGCGCCGAAGGGATGGCGGACGTTACCCAGGACCTTGCCGCCATTCGCCTTGATCGCTTCGCTCGCGATCTTCTCGAGCGAATGCCCGAAGGCGAAATCGGCGGTAACGATAAAGAACGTATCGTTACCCTTGTCGATCAGCGCCTTCAGCGGTCCGACCGCGTTTGAATAATTGTCGTAGACCCAGTGAAAGCCGGTGGGCGAACACTGCTTGCCGGTCAAATCCGTCGTGCCGGGCGACGCGAACAACGCCACGCGGCTGGTCTCGCGCGTCAACTGCTGTACCGCAAGCGCGATGGCGCTGTTGGTGACGTCTGAGATCGCGTCGACCTTCTCGTTCTCGATCCAGCGCCGGGCAATGCCGACGCCGACGTCGGCCTTCTGAAGATGGTCGGCGCCGATGATTTCGATCGGCTTGCCCAGAACCTTGCCGCCGAAATCCGCTGCCGCCATCTGCGCCGCCAGCAGCGAGCCTGGCCCGTTAAGGTCGGAATACTGGCCGGACATGTCGGTCAGCACGCCGATCTTGACGACGTCGTCGCTGACCTGGGCTGCGGCCTGGCCGGCGATGGCGCCGAGGCAGAGCGCGGCGGCTACACCACACAAGAGTCTGGAAGGCATCTTTCGCATGATCTATCCCCTGTTGTCGGATCCGCTCTTCCGAGCGGGGTTTGGTTCGGTCCTGTTCCACTTCCCCGGATGACGAAGTTTCTTATCGAGACGTCTCATTCCTTCGTCGCGACGGCCACTTTGCGAAGTACGGCTTGTGTCGCCGCTGGTGCCCGGCGCCGGCGATGCCAGAACTCGATCAGTTCGCCGACGATGCCGCGCCGGAAGGCGAGCACGCAGACGACGAAGATCAGGCCGTGAATGACGGTGACCCATTGTCCGAACGCCGCCAGATAGTTCTGCATGGCGACGACGATGAAGGCGCCGATCAGTGGGCCGTAGAGCGTGCCGACGCCGCCGAGAAACGTCATCAGCAATACTTCGCCCGACATCGACCAGTGCACGTCGGTCAGGCTGGCGATCTGGCTGACGATCGCCTTGGTCGAACCCGCAAGCCCCGCCAGCGCCGCCGAGAGCGTGAAGGCAACGAGCTTGTAGCGGCTCGTATCAAAGCCGAGCGACTGCGCGCGGG
Organism: Bradyrhizobium sp. AUGA SZCCT0177; assembly: GCF_018130125.1. Classification (NCBI taxonomy): domain Bacteria; kingdom Pseudomonadati; phylum Pseudomonadota; class Alphaproteobacteria; order Hyphomicrobiales; family Nitrobacteraceae; genus Bradyrhizobium; species Bradyrhizobium sp. AUGA SZCCT0177. The sequence continues at coordinate 14,913 of NZ_JAFCMA010000033.1, forward strand.
CGTCGTGATCGCTGATCGCCTTCAGCACGCGCCCGAACGGCGAGCCGACCAGGCGCATGATCAGGAAGAAACCGCCGAGAAATATCGCCAGCACGAACGTGTAGAGGTTAGCGGGCCGCGAAAGGTCGATCAGGCCGAACAGCATGCCACGCGGAATCGCCTGCAGCCCGTCCTCGCCGCCGGTGAAGGGCGCCTGCAGCGCGACGAAATAGACCATCTGCGCGAAAGCCAGTGTCACCATGGCGAAGTAGATGCCACTGCGGCGGATGGCGAGCCAGCCCGAGACAAAGCCAAGCACGGCCGCGGTTGCCGTTCCGGCCAGAATAGCGAGTTCAGGGGGCAGCCCCCAGATCTTCGCCACATGGCCGCAGACATAGCCGGCCGAGCCCAGGAACATGGCGTGGCCGAACGAGACCAGCCGGCCATAGCCGGCGACCAGGTTGAAGGCGCAGGCGAACAGGGCGAAGATCATCGCCTTCATCATGAAGCCGGGATAAACGATGATCGGCGCGGCCGCGAGGCAGGCGGCGACCGTCAGGAAGATCAGGCTTTGCGTACGCGCTGACGGCGCCGGCGCCGACAGGCTCGACTGCGGTTGCCCCTGAGCGGCCTCGGGCTTCGATCCGAACAGCCCCGCCGGGCGGATCAGCAGCACCACCGCCATCACCACGAAGACAACCGTCGTCGAGGCTTCGGGATAGAAGGCCTTGGTCAGGCCCTCGATGATACCGACGAGGAAGCCGGTCAGGATCGAGCCCATGATCGATCCCATGCCACCGATCACCACCACGGCAAACACGACGATCAAGAGATCCGCTCCCATCAGCGGGCTGACCTGGTAGATCGGCGCGGCCAGAACGCCAGCCAGTGCGGCAAGCGCAACGCCGGCGCCGTAGGTCAGCGTGATCATGCGCGGGACGCGGATACCGAAAGCCTGAACCAGCATCGGGTTTTCGGTCGCGGCGCGCAGATAGGCGCCAAGCTTGGTCCGCTCGACAACGTACCAGGTGCCGAGGCAGATCACGACCGAAGCGGCGATCACCCAGGCCCGGTAGTTCGGCAGGAACATGAAGCCGAGATGGCTGCCACCCATCAGCGCCTGCGGAATCGAATAGGGCTGGCCCGAAGAGCCGAACCAGTCGCTGAACATGCCCTGCACCATCAGTGCAAGACCGAAGGTGAGCAGCATGCCGTAGAGATGGTCGAGCTTGTAAAGGCGTCGCAGCAGCAGCATCTCGATCACGATGCCGATCGCGCCGACGGCGAGCGGAGCCAGGATCAGCGCCCACCAATAGCCGATGCCGAGATAATTGAGCAGAAACCACGCGCCCATCGCGCCCATCATGTACTGCGCCCCGTGGGCGAAGTTCACGATGTTCATCATGCCGAAGATCACCGCGAGGCCAAGGCTCAGCATGGCGTAGAAGGCGCCGTTGATCAGCCCGAGCAGAAGCTGGCCATAGAGGACCGCGGAAGGGACGCCAAGGATCGTGGTCATGATGCCCTTTCGGTCAGAGTCCGAGATAGCTTTTGAGCGAACCGAGCCTGCCTTCGAACGCCGCACCCGGGATTTCCTCGACGATGCGGCCGAGCTCCACGATGTAGTGCCGGTCGGCGAGACCGGCGGCGAAGCCGACATTCTGCTCGACCAGGAGAATGGTGAAGCCGAGCGTCTTCAGTTCGGTGATGGTGCGGCCGATCTGGCGGATGATGACGGGAGCCAGGCCCTCGGTCGGCTCGTCGAGCAGCAGGATGCGCGCGCCGGTATGCAGAATGCGCCCGAGCGCCAGCATCTGCTGCTCGCCGCCGGACAGCTTCGTGCCCTGGCTGTCGAGCCGCTCCCTCAGGTTCGGGAACAGCTCCAGGATCTGCGCGACCGTCATGCCGCCGGCAGCGACCTTCGGCGGCAGCAGCAGGTTTTCGCGCACGCTCAGGCTCGCAAAGATGCCGCGCTCCTCCGGGCAGAAAGCGATACCCTTGCGCGCGATGTCATAGGGCGCGGCGCCGATGATCTCACGGCCGTTGAGCGCGATCGAACCCGAACGCTTGTCGAGCAGGCCCATGATCGCCTTCAGCGTTGTGGTCTTGCCGGCGCCGTTGCGGCCGAGCAGCGTCACCACCTCGCCCGCCCTGACACTGAAATCCATTCCGTGCAGGACCTTGGACTCGCCGTACCAGGCCTCGAGGTTGCCGACCGTGAGGATCTCAGGCATGCGCCTGCCCCGTATAGGCGGCCATCACGTCGGCGCGCGAGGAGACCTCCGCATAGCTTCCTTCCGCCAGCACTTCGCCGCGCACCATCACGGTGATCGTGTCGGCGAGTTCGGCGACCACATTCATGTTGTGCTCGACCAGCAGCACCGTGCGGCCCCGGCCGGCCTCGCGGATCAATTGCGTCACGCGCCCGATATCTTCGTGGCCGAGCCCCGCCATCGGCTCGTCGAGCAGCAACACCTTGGGTTCGAGCGCAAGCGTCGTCGCCAGTTCGAGCACGCGCTTGCGGCCATAGGAAAGACTGCCGGCCATCGTCTCGGCATATTCCGACAGGCCGAAGCGCGCGAGCAACGCATCGGCGCGATCCAGCACACCACGATGGCGCGAAATCCGGCCGAGCAGATTCCAGGCGAGACCATGCTCAGGCAGCAAAGCGAGTTCGACGTTCTCGCGGACGGTCAGCCCGGCGAACACCGCCGAGATCTGGAAGGAGCGCACCACGCTGCGCTTGGCCATCGCCGGCATGCTGAGGCGGGTGACGTCATGGCCGTCGTGCAGGATCGTACCGGCCGAAGGCGGAAGGTATTTCGTCAGAAGGTTGAACAGGGTGGTCTTGCCAGCCCCATTGGGGCCGATGACGGCGTGCATGCTGTTGCGGGCAAGGCGGAAGTTGACGCTATTGACAGCGAAGAAGCCGCCGAACTCGCGGCTGAGGCCGCGCGTCTCCAGAGCGTAAACGGCGCCATCCGTCATGCCTGTCCCCTGCTGAGGTCTGGATCCCGGATTGGAGAGTCAGATTGGATCCAGACCGCGCGCCCACCTTTGATCAAAAGTTTCCTATCGTCAACTAATTTCCGATGTGATCTTTTTGCTATTCTTCGGAATTCCGAAATTCGATGGCGGGACCTACCGCCGCGCCTGGACCAGATGAAGGAGCTGTGCCCCGACCTCGTAGTAGGCCGATTTGGCGTTCCGGAAGTTGGGCTTGGTCGGCGACGACGCCGGCAGCGGCAGATCTTTCTCGTCGAGTTGTCCAAGCGCGTGGATCGCCAAAAGGCGTCCGAAGGTCGTGCCGGGCGCAATGCCGCGCCCGTTGTAGCCGCTGAAGCCGATCACGTTTTCAGCGAGCTTGTGGAATCGCGGCAGGTTATCGTCGGTCATTCCGATCAGGCCGTACCATTCAGATTCGAATCTGACGTCGCCGATTTGCGGGAAAAGCTTCTTGAGCGCCCGCTTTGCCCAGGATCGGTGAACCGCCGCACCGGTCCCACGCAGCGCGCCACAGCTTCCGAACACGAGGCGGCCGGCACGATCGAAACGAAACGAACTCAGCACTTCATTGGTGTCCCAGGCCCCCTGCCGTTCGGGAAGAATGGACGCACGGATGTTGTCGGACAGCGGCTGGGTGGCAAAGTTGAAATAAGGCAGGTGGACCTGCTCCATCGTAACTTCGGACCAAGGGCCCGTCGCATAGGCATCGGTCGCCACGATGACACGATCGGCGACGACGCTGCCATCAGCGGTTTGCAGCTTCCATTTGCCGCCAATTCGCGCGGCGGAGATAACCGCGCTACGGGTGAATATCTTCGCGCCGGCATTCAAAGCGATGCGAGCAAGACCCCGCGCATAGGCCAGGGGTTGGATCGTGCCCGCGCGCCGATCCCACAGCGATCCGGCGTAAGCCGAGGAGCCAATTTTCGCTTCGGTGTCAGCGGCGTTCAGCAACTCCACCGGCGCGCCGCGGCGGCTCCACTGAGCTGCGCGCGCCTCCAGTTCCTTCATCCCTTTGACGCCGACGGCGCAATGCAGCGTGCCGGCACGCTCGACTTCGCATTCGATGCGATGACGGTCGATGAGATCGAACACAAGCTTCGGGGCGTCGCCCAGCAATCCGAGAAGACGCTCGCCGTAATCGCCGCCGAGCATGTCCGGCAGCACGTCCGGCATCACCCACATACCGGCATTGACCAGGCCGACGTTCCGGCCGGCCCCGCCAAAGCCGATCTCCACCGCCTCCAGCAATGCGACGTTGGCGCCGCCCTCGGCGAGATGGAGAGCGGCCGAGAGACCGGTATATCCACCACCGACGATGGCAGTATCGACCTTGATCGATCCGCGTAACTCCGCCGTTTCAGGCGCCGCCGGTGCGGTCAATTCCCAGAGACCGTGGGATCTGGCGTTATCTAGCATCGTCTGCGACGTCCTCGTCTGTTGCCGCCCGCAAGGTCTGGCTTTTCGAGGCGCGTTGACTGGTTCATTCCAATTCGGCAAGTAAGATGCTGACCGTTGGAAGACATGCCGACTGCGTGACTGCGAGGCCGGGCGGTAATCTAGCGTTGCCAGCGGCGCCGGGCCAAGTCATGTTTGATCAAGACCTCATTCGGCTGGAGAATGACGTGCAGGGCCCACGCCGCTTTTTGCCTTCGCTGCCTCTGCTCTCCGCCTTTGAAGCGGCGGCGCGGACCGGAAGCATCACGGCCGCGGCAAAAGAGCTGTCGCTGACGCAAGGCGCGGTGAGCCGTCAGGTCAAGGCGCTCGAAGAGCAGCTCGAGGTCGAGCTGTTTCATCGCGAGCGGCAAACCATCCGCCTGACCGTGGGCGGCGACGCCTATGCCCGCGAGATACGCGACGCGCTGCGCAAGATCAGTACGGCGTCGCTCAATCTGCGCGCCAATCCGTTCGGCGGCACGCTGACGCTTGCGATCCTGCCGACGTTCGGCACCAGATGGCTGGCGCCGCGGCTTCCCAGATTTCTCGCGGGCAACCCCGGCATCACCATCAACCTGGTCACGCGGCTATCGAATTTCGACTTCAGGCTGGAGCCCGTCGACGCCGCGATCCATTTCGGGCGCCCGGAATGGCAAGGGGGTGAACTGGCGTTGCTGCGGTCGGAGACCGTGATCCCCGCCTGCAGCACCGAGTTGCGGGAGCGTTACGGTTTCAAGCAAGCAAGCGACCTGCGGAAGGCCCCTCTTCTGCACCTGACGACGCGCCCCGACGCGTGGGAACAATGGCTGACGCTGCACGGCGTGGATGCCCATGCCGTCCATGGCATGCTGCTGGACCAGTTCGCCACCGCTTCCCAGGCGGCGATTTCCGGGCTCGGCGTCGCGCTGCTTCCCGAATTTCTCATCGAGGAGGAGTTGAGCACCGGCAAGCTGGTGCGCGCGCTCGATCTGCCGATGAAAAGCGCCGAGGCCTATTATCTGGTCTGGCCGACCGACCGGGCGTCCCATCCGCCACTTGTTGCCTTCCGGGAATGGCTTCTTCTGGAAACGGCGCCAGACCGCTGAAGCGTCACGCTCTGACAAGGTCGGGTCTGCGACTCATCCGCAACTGTCAGCCGTTTTGGATTTGGCCCATGGTCATTCAGCGCTGGAATGACTTATTGAACTTCTATCGTTTGAAAATGCCGGACCATTGTCCTCTCTATGAGGCGGGACATCGCCTTCCGGCCCCTGACGGAGAACGATGGTGACGTCTCAAGCCAATCGCTGACAGCCGCCTTCTCTGAAATCAACGCGAGCCCTCGGAAAGAGCCCCTCATGTCAGACAAACAATCCACCAAAACCAAAGACCTCTCGCTCAAGGCCGACGTCGACGCGCTTCTGATTGAACTCGGTGTCGAACCTGTCAGCTATACCGGTGGCACGCTGGTCGCGAGAACCCCGATCACCGGTGAAACCGTGGCGCATGTCAGGGAGATCGACGCCGCCGGCGCGACCTCGGCGATCGAAAAAGCTCATGCGGCTTTCCTGCAATGGCGTCTGATCCCTGCTCCCAAGCGCGGTGAACTGGTGCGGCTGCTCGGCGAAGAGTTGCGCGCCAGCAAGCGCGCGCTCGGCCGGCTGGTTTCCATCGAGGCGGGCAAGATCGAGTCCGAAGGTCTCGGCGAAGTGCAGGAGATGATCGACATTTGCGACTACGCCGTGGGGCTTTCCCGGCAGCTCTACGGCTTGACGATCGCCACCGAGCGCCACGAGCACCGGATGGCGGAGACCTGGCATCCGCTCGGTGTCACCGGCATCATCTCGGCGTTCAATTTCCCGGTCGCGGTCTGGTCATGGAATGCCGCGCTGGCGCTGGTCTGCGGCAACAGCATCGTCTGGAAGCCGTCGGAAAAGACGCCCCTCACCGCTTTGGCGACCGACGCGCTGTTCGCCCGCGCCCTGAAGCGCTTCAAGGCCGATGGCGGCGCAGCGCCCGACGGATTGTCTGCCGTGCTGGTCGGAGGGCGCGAGATCGGTGAGGCCCTCGTCAACAACACCAGGGTTCCCCTGGTCTCGGCGACCGGTTCGACCGCGATGGGACGCGCCGTCGCGCCGAAGCTCGCGCAGCGTTTCGCCCGCGCCATTCTGGAGCTCGGCGGCAACAATGCGGCGGTGGTCACGCCGACCGCCGATCTCGACCTGACGCTGCGCGGCGTCGCCTTCGCGGCAATGGGCACGGCCGGCCAACGCTGCACCACGCTGCGCCGCCTGTTCGTTCACGAGAGCGTCTATGACAGCTTCGTGCCGCGCCTGAAGAAGGTCTATCAGTCCGTTTCCGTCGGCAATCCCCTCACCGGCAATCTGGTCGGCCCTCTGATCGACGGCCTCGCTTATGAATCGATGCAGCGCGCCCTCGGCGAAGCCAAGGCCGCCGGAGCGGCCATTGTCGGCGGCGACCGCGTCGCCGTCGCAGGCGCAGGCACGGCCTTCTATGTCCGCCCGGCGCTGGTCGAGATCGGCGGACAGACCGGAACGGTCGAGCGCGAGACTTTTGCGCCGATCCTTTATGTCATCAAATACAGCGACTTCGATGCGGTGATCGAATTGCACAATGCCGTTCCGCAAGGACTATCGTCTTCGATCTTCACCAACGATCTGCGCGAGGCAGAAGCCTTCTTGTCGGCGCGCGGCTCCGATTGCGGGATCGCCAACGTGAACATCGGTCCCTCAGGCGCCGAGATCGGCGGCGCATTCGGCGGCGAGAAAGAAACCGGCGGCGGACGTGAGTCCGGGTCGGATGCCTGGAAGGCCTACATGCGCCGCGCCACCAACACGATCAACTATGGCCGCACGCTGCCGCTCGCCCAGGGCGTCAAGTTCGACGTGGATTGAATGGAAATCGCCGTGAACGCGCCGCTTCCGACATCATCGCATTTCCGCCCGGCCTCCCGGCTTTCATCGATCGGGGTGTCGGAAATCCTGAAGATTACCGGCCTCGCCACCGATCTGAAGCGCCAGGGCAAGGATGTCATCATCCTCGGGACCGGAGAGCCCGACTTCGACACGCCCGCTCACATCAAGGACGCGGCGGCGCGCGCCATGCACGACGGCGCGACCAAATACACCGCGCTCGACGGAACGCCAGAACTCAAATCCGCCATCCGCGCCAAGTTCCAGCGCGACAACGGCCTTGAATTCACCCAGGACGAGATCACGGTTTCCAGCGGTGCGAAGCAGGTTCTCTATAATGCGATGATGGCCAGCCTCGATCCGGGCGATGAGGTGATCATCCCGACACCATTCTGGGTGAGCTACGCCGATATCGTCCTCATCGCAGGCGGCAAGCCGGTTCTGGTGCCGTGTTCGGAAGCCAACGGCTTCCGGCTCACCGCCGGCGATCTCGAAGCGGCGATCTCGCCGCGCACCCGATGGGTGATGCTGAATTCGCCATCGAATCCCACCGGAGCCGCCTATCGCGAAGCTGACTATCGGCCGCTGCTCGACGTGCTGTCGCGACACCGGCATGTCTGGCTGATCGTTGACGATATCTATGAGCACATCGTCTACGACGATTTCCGCTTTGTCACACCGGCCGCGATCGAACCGGGGCTTCGCAACCGCATCCTGACGGTCAACGGTGTTTCCAAGGCCTATGCGATGACCGGCTGGCGCATTGGCTACGCCGGCGGGCCAAGCGCGCTGATTCGCGCCATGGCCATCGTGCAGAGCCAATCGACGTCCTGCCCATCATCGATCAGCCAGGCCGCGGCCGTGGAAGCCCTCAACGGTCCGCAAGGGATCGTGCGCGACCATTGCAGGTCGTTTCAGGAGCGTCGCGATCTCGTCGTTTCCGCATTGAACGCGATCGAGGGCATTACCTGCCGCGTGCCCGAAGGCGCGTTCTATACGTTCGCCAGTTGCGCGGGTCTGATCGGCAAGAAGGCTCCTGACGGCGGCATCATCACGAGCGACACGGCCTTTGCGGAATATCTACTGCGCGCCGTCGGCGTCGCGGTCGTTCCCGGCTCGGCATTTGGCCTCGCGCCGTATTTCCGCATCTCCTACGCAACGTCGGCCGCAGAACTCATGGAGGCCTGCCGGCGCATCGCGGCAGCATCTGCGCAACTGTCCTAGGACAGCCGGTCGCCGAATTAGCTCCTCGGCGCGACGCGTCGCAGTCACCCAACTCAACAGGCATCTTGTCAGGTTCCGTCAGTGCGCAGCCGCCGGCGCTGCCACACCCGCGGTTGAAGTCGGCCGGATCGTCAGGAGCAGGAGCAGCCCGGACAGAAGATAGAGCGCAATCACGAAATACATGCTGTAAGTATTGTCACCTGTGCTCCGGACAATGAGCCCGTTGATCGTCGGACTTATCGCCGGACCGAGGTTGCCGAGGCTGCTGATGAGCGCGAGGCCACCGGCGGCAGCTCCGACCGAGAGGTATTCGCTGATCAACGCAAAGAACAGAGGCGTAGCCGACGCTATTCCGATCACGGCGAACGACAGCGCCAGGAGCGATCCGACCAGGTTGCCCTGCAGCAGCGTCGTCGCGAAGAGGCCGATCGCAGCAATCACCACACATGCTGCAAAATGCCAGCGCCGCTCGCGCCACTTGTCGGAATGCCGGCCGATCAGGATCATGCCGATGACACCGACCGCGTTAGGGATCGCCGCGTAGATCCCGACGAGCAACAGATCCTTGATCCCCCAACTCTGAATCAAGGTCGGCAGCCAGAACACCATCGTATAGGTAGCACCCAGCAGGAGCAGATAAACGAGCGACAGGGCATACACTTTCGGATCCCGCAGCAAGCCGCCGAACGTGCCGGCAGGCTCGCTTCCGACAGCCTTCACGCTATGCGCAAGGCTGTCTTCGAGCAGCTTCTTTTCGTCCTTCGAGAGCCAGGCAGCATTCGCGGGCTTGTCCTCCAGAAGGAAGTACACCAGGAACCCAAGAATGACCGCCGGCAATCCCTGCACCAGGAACAGCCATTGCCAGCCGTAAAGCCCGCTGACCCCGTCGAAATATTTCAAGGTAGCGCCGCAAAGCGGTCCGGCAAGCACGGAAATGATCGTGGTGGCGGACATAAAGATCGCGATGACCTGGCCGCGCCGCACCGATGGATACCAATAGGTGAAATACAAAATGACACCTGGGAAAAAACCTGCCTCGAAGACACCGAGCAGGAATCGCAACACGTAGAACTGCAGTGGCGTGGACACGAACATCATGGCCGATGCGGTCAGACCCCAGAGCACCATGATACGCAACAGCGTCTTGCGCGCACCGATTTTCTCCAGCAGAAGGTTGCTCGGCACTTCAAACAAAAAGTATCCGATAAAAAATATCCCCGCGCCCAGGCCGTAGACGGCATCATCGAACGGCAGAGTTTGCTTCATTTGCAGCTGCGCATAGCCGATATTGATGCGATCGAGATAGGCGATCATGTAAGCGATCAGCAGCAGCGGGATGAGGCGCCAGCTAACCTTCGAGAAAACCGCCTTGAGTTCCCCGCTCTCCAACGCCAGCGATTGCGGCGAAGACGTTTGCGCGCCAGTCGGATGCATGATGGTTCCCCCCCCAAGGATTGCTTATCTTTATGTCAGTCAGCCTATCATGCGGATCGCCGGGATGCATCGGCACCTGATGCACCTCCAGGAGCCTGCTCGACCGGAGGCAGCGCCTCAATTTCGCGCAGCGCCGCCCGCAGGTGCTCCACCAGCTCGTAGGACTCTTCCTGCGACAACACGCGGCGACAGGCAGTGAGGCCAAACTCCAGCAGGCCGGCGTAGCTTTGCACCGTGATGTTCAGCGCGCTGCCATGGTACGGGATCGACACCGGGTGGTAATGCACCATCCGCGCTCCGGCCATGTAGAGCGGCGTCGGCGGGCCCGGGACATTGGAGATGAGGACATTGCCGGCGGCAGGCGCGCGACTCGCGAAGTTGGAGCGGCCGAGCAACGAGGCGAGCCCGGTCATCAGCCATGGCGAGCCCGTGATCGGCACGTTGACCCCGAGGACCGGTTTGAGCTCGCGCACCACCGCTTTCGCGGCCTCGGACGAGGCATGGATTGCCTTGAAGCGCGCCGGAATATCCTTGATGTCGGTTGCCAGGTCGACGCGGACGATCGACACTTGGTTGTTCATCGCGCTGTCGCCTTCCGTGCGAAGGCTCACGGGAACCACCGCGATGAGCGTTTCCTTTGGAAGCAGATCGCGCTCCTTGAGGAAGCGATCCAGCGCGACGCTGCACACGGCCATGACGATGGTGTTGACGGTGCCGCCAACTCGCTTGCCGAGTTGCTTGATGTCCGCCAGCGGCAACGACAGCGTCGTGTAGGAGCGCTGGTTGGTGATCGAATCGTTGAAGATCGTCCTTGGTGCAAGGCCAAGATTCAGCGAGCGCTCGCCGCCGGTCGTGCGCTGGTTGGCGACCACGGTTGCCGCCGCGGTTAGCGCCTTGGCAGCGGTTGGCAGCAGATCCGCCAGCTTGCGATACTGTTCGGCCGAATTGGCAACCGCCGCTTGCAGCAGTTCGGTGACGCCAAGCTGGTAGGAGACGCCGCCGCGCTTGCGGCGTGGCGGCGGCACCTCGCGCATCTGCGGCGAGACATCATAGAGCACCTTTGCAAGCTCGACCCCGGCCTTGCCGTCGACGCCGCTGTGGTGGGCCTTGGAGTAGAATGCGACCTGTCCGTTCTCGAGACCCTCGATGACGTACATCTCCCACAACGGCCGGCTGCGGTCGAGCAGTGTGGAATGCAGCCTCGCGATCAACTGCTCAAGCTGCGCCATCGTGCCGGGGCGGCGCAGCGTAACGCTGCGCACATGATAGTCGAGGTCGATATCATCGTCCTCGATCCATACCGGTTCGGCGAGTTCGAAAGGCATCTGCGCCAGTTTGCGGCAAAGTACGGAAGCCAGATGCAGGCGCTTGCCAAGCATGGCCTTCACTTCTTCGTAGTAGTCGCCCTGATATCCGTCGGGAAGCTCGAACAGCATCAGGCTGCCGACATGCATCGGCGTCTCCGGCGTTTCGAGATGCAGGAAGGAGGCATCCATGCCGCTGAGTTGATCCATCCTCATCGCTCCTTTGCGGTGTCGAGAAATTGTGCGCATCCGGCACTGAAGCGTTTCATTCTGCTGCTCCCACGCGTCTCACGCGCCGGCGCTCCTCTTCGTCATACAAATCCTTCTTCGAAATCTTTCCCACGGCGGTCTTCGGCAACTCGGGGCAAATTTCAAGCGCCTGCACCATTTCGTGTTTGCCGAGCTTGTCCTTCAGGAACGCCTGAAGCTCACTGAGCGAAGGCGCCGCCACACCAGCTTTCAGCTTGATGAAGGCCTTGGGTGATTGGCCGCGGTAATGGTCATGGATGCCGATTACCGCGACTTCCTCGACCGAGGGATGCATGTAAATCGCCTCTTCGAGCACGCGCGGATAGACGTTGTAGCCGCTGCACAGCAGCATGTCCTTGGTGCGATCGACGATGAATATGAACCCGTCCTGGTCCATGTAACCGACGTCGCCGGTGCGCAGTAAACCGTCGGTCGTGGTGACATCGGCCGTCGCCTGCGGATTATTCCAATAACCCTTCATGACGTTGGCGCCCTTGACGCAGATTTCCCCGCGCTCGCCGAGCGGGACATACTGCGCCTTGCCATCGAGACCGAGGAACTTGATCACGATGCCGGGCGCCGGCATCCCGCACGACCCGGCCTTCCGCATGCCGCCGGGCTGCGCCGGCGTGAAGGTACCACTCGGCGAGGTCTCCGTCATGCCCCATCCTTCGGTCAGATGGCAGCCGGTGATATCCGCGAACCGTTGCGCCACTTCGAGCGGCAGCGGCGCCCCGCCCGAGCCGCAATATTTGAGCGAGCGAAGGCTGTGGTTTGGCGTCTCCGGGTGGTTGATCAGCGCCGTGAACATCGTCGGCACGCCGCAGAACACGCTGACCTGCTTCCGCGAAATTTCCGCCAGCGCGGCCTCAGGGTCGAAGCGCACATGCTGGATGATTTCGGCGCCGGCGAGGATGCCGAACAGCACGTTCACGGTCAGCGCATAGATGTGAAAGGGCGGCAGCACGGCGAGCATCCGCTCCTGCCCTTCGACGAGCACCGGCGGATTGCCGCGCGTCGTCTCCCAGAACTGCTGGCAGGCCGCCGACAGATTGCCATGGGTCAGCATGGCGCCCTTGGGCAGGCCGGTCGTGCCCCCGGTATATTGCAGCACGGCGATCACTTCGCGCGGATCTGACATCGGGTGGTGTTCCGGCGCGCCGTCATTGTCGAGCAGGTCGGCAAAGCGAATGCGACTGTCGTCCCACGTCACATCGCTCACCTGCCCGGCCGCCTTCATCTGGCCTGCGAGCACGTCCGGCGACGCCGTCATCTCGGCCAGACTGCCGACGATCAGCTTCTGCAGCCTTGTCTTGCCGAGCATTCCCGCCATCTGCGGATACAGCGTGACATGGTCGAGCGTGATCAGGAAATCCGTCCGGCTATCCTCGATCTTGTGCTCGAGAACCTTGGCGGCATCGAGCGGCGAATAGTTGACCACCGTACCGCCGGCCTTCAGTACGCCGAAGAACGCGATGACGTAGTGCGGCGTGTTATGCAGGAACAGGCCAACATGCACGCCCGGCCGGACGCCAAGTCGCTGAAGCCCGCGCGCCGCACGATCCACCTGGTCGCCGAGGTCGCGATAGCTCAGACGCTTTCCCATGAACTCGAGCGCGGGCCGATCAGGCCATTTCGCGATGGTGTCATCGAGAATGTTCTGCACCGGCATCGAAACGATCTCGGCATCCCATCTCACACCCACCGGGTAGGATTTGATCCAGGGCATGTCGTTCATCTTGAGCTTCTCCCAGAACAACGCACGTCTTCCGCCAGGTCGGCGTATCGGATGATCCGTCCGCCGCAGCAGCCTTACTGGCCGCAAGCCGCAAAATCCGGACGGCCGGCGCTGACTTACTTCGGCAGCAATAGTTTCTGCAGGTTGCCGAGATTTTCCTGCAAACGGTCCTGAACGATCTTCCAGGCGCTGTTGCGCGACTGCGCTTCCATCGCAGACAGTTCGTTGAAATTCGCCAAGGCCTTTTCAACGCCAAGTTTGGCCGCTTCCGCCTGCTTGGTCAGGCTGTCCGCACCGCTCGCATCCTTGATCGCAGCCTGCCATTGCGCGAGCGTTTCTTGCAGGATCTCGTTGCGCCGCTCGACAAGCGCCGCAACCCCTGCATAAGCCTGCCGGTTTGCCTCGACCAGCGTCTCCATGTCCTTGCGCTGCCATTCGATCAGCGCCGCTATGTCGAGTCCGGGCGTTTGGAATTTCTCGGCAAATTTCCTGAGATCGTCGGACCACATCGCGCCGCCCGGCTGCTTGCTGTCTGCTTCCATGAAAAACCCTCCTCTTCGATTGAACTCCGGCCGTGATCACGTCGCGGCAGAGGCCGCCAACCCTATGCGGCGAATGGGCCGGCATCGGAGCCGCCCGCGCTAGCCTGGTGATGCCGCCGCGGGTCCGGAAAAAGCAGGCGTTTCAGGCCGCTTCGGTCGAACGGCCACAATTCGCCTTCCCGCATCGCGAGCCGGTCCGCGATGGCATAGAGCGCGACGGGGTTGTGCCCGAGCCCGCAATGACTGCCTTCCACCTCGATATTCTCGGTTGTCGCGCTCTCTTGTTCACGACAGCCCTGCCACGCGACGATGCCATCGCTACGGCTGTAGATCGCGGTGCTTGGCACCGGAGGCGGCAGCTTCATGGCTTCGCGCCCGGGCCAGTCTTCCGCCCGGCGCCCGCTGAGGGTTTCATAGAGCTGCCAGGCGTTGCTTGCTTTGGGTTCGTTGGCGAAGGGGCTGCCGAGCGTGATCACCTGGCGTACCAGCGATGGCGTCCGTCGCGCCGCCTCGCGCGCAAAGACGCCGCCTAGGCTCCAACCAATCAGGCTGACCTTGCGCTGATAGCGCGCGAACAGTTCCGCGAGCCGCTCGTCGATGCCGGGTTCTACGCCGGGATGTGGACCATGGTTCGAGCCCTGCTTCCAGCCATGAGCTGCGTAGCCCAGGTCTTTCAGAAGTGTTCGCAGCGGTCGGGTCGAGACATCACTTGCCGCCAGGCCGGGCAACACAAGCACCGGATGGCCATCGCCACGCGGCGCCTGCCGCAGCAACGGATATGTCGCGAAGAACGCCTGCAACTCCCAAATGCCGCGCATCTCGAGCGCCAGCAGCAGCCGCGACGGCGGCCCGACGGGTTCGGTCGCCCGATCCATCACAATTCCTCCCCTTTGAATGCAGCGCTCATGGCGCGCTCACATCAAGTCTTTGGCTTGATCGGGATCGGAACGCTCAGGTTCGGATCAGACCTCTCGTGCAGCTTGATTTGAGGTTACGGTAACGAGCGCCTTCGACCCTCGAAAGGTGCAAATGACCCGCTTGCCCGGTGAGTTTGGGACACAGTCCGCGATGCCAAGCTCTGCCGGATTCGTGCTGCACTGCAATCATTTAACGCGCGGCGACTGCTGCATGCATGATGCTTGGCTGGAAAACGCCCTGACGATCGGGTGTCCTGAACGCAGCGCGAGCCCGGACACAAAATCGCGAAAACAACCCCATGCAAAGTAGAAAAACCCGGCCTTGCAGCACCCGTGCTGCTGGCGTCCGGGGCACGAGAAGAAAATGGTCCGTCGTCCCGGCTCCACCTCATCTCGTTCCGCCTAGCTAGATGCCAAGCGAAAGCCGGAAATCAGACGGACTCTTTCCCGTCCACCGCAGAAACGCGTGCCGGAAATTGGCGGCGTCGCTGTATCCCAGCCGATTGGCGATTTCCTCATTGGTCATTTTCGTCTTGCGAAGGTACTCGATGGCAAGATGCATCCGCACCTCGGCCAGGATATCGCGGTAAGCCGTCCCTTCCACCTCCAGCCTGCGGCGCAGCGCCCGCGGATGCATCGAGAGCTTCTCGGCAACAACTTCGATGCCGGGGTATCGGCCGCGCAGTTCGATCAGCATCCGCCGAACGTCCGCCGCGACGCCGCCTCCGCGATTGACCTCAGCCAGGATTTGCTCGCACATCTCGCGCGCCATGGCGTGACTGCGCGGGTCGGCGAGCGATACCGGACCATCAGCTGTCGCCAAATCATAGCCATAGGCGTTGCTTCGCTGCGTGAACAGAACCGGACATGCGAACAGTTCGTCGTAGAAGGCGACATGCTGCGGCGTCGCATACACGACGGCGACGTGCGAGTATCTGAATGATGGCCCGACCAGATCCCGGGCGATCATCAAATGTGCCGCCAGCGCGAACTCCACCGCAAACCGATAGGCGTCCTCGGTGGGGTCCACCCAATGCCGCGGCTCGACGGTGCACAGCACGGTCGTCTCGTCATAGGCATTGCTGGCATCGCAGAACGGGCCGATCACACGGATGTAGCGGTTGGCGAAATCGCGGGCGTCGGCGTAGGTGGGACTGCTCAGCAGCGCGTATCCGTACATTCCATACGTCGTGACGTGCATGCGCTGACCCGCGCGGAGCGCGATGGCAGAATCTTTCGACAGGCGGAGGGCGTTGCGAATCACCGTATCGAGTTGCCGATACGAAATCTGGGTGGTGTGTGCCTCCAGCTGGGACCGATCGAGTCCAGTACCGTCCAGTGTTTCGGACGCATCGACACCTTGCGCGTTCAACTCCGAAACGATCGCGGCGATCGAATGCGGTGAATAGATGCGCTGCACGAAGTCTTGCCGCGACAGGCCGCATGATTCACCGTCCTGTTTTTGCGACTTGCCTCCTTCCCTCATAGCCGTGCCCTACCCGCGCCGCTCTCCTGTTGCCAGCGGCCAGAAAGACACACTACCCACCGCGCTCGGCACAGACAACGCCGATCGGACACCTCAACTCGGTGTTCTCCTCGACCCGGCGGTCTTCCGATTCTATTTGACCATCTTGGATTTGAGGCCATTCAGTCATTTTAGCGCCGGCAGTTCGGGACCGGTGCGCAGGACCCGTAACCCGCGCATCATTCTGAATGAGGCGTAGAGGCATCGGCTGGCTTATTTGCATCGCAATCGGCGAGCCTGGAGCCGAGCTCGGTTACGTCCTTTCGCAAGTTCGGTTCGGAACGAGCCCCGAAAGTCGTCTTCATGGATCGCGATGCTTGTTCGCCGCGGTTCCAGCTTCCGTAAAGGCAGAGGCGAGGTCCGCATGCTGCCGGTTCACCATCGCGCTTCGATGATTGATCGGACCTCAAGGCAGCCTCTTCGAACTCGTTGCGGTTGCGTCGCTATCCTCCGGCCGACGGGAGATCCCACCATGAGTTTGTCGATGATATCGCTCCGGGTGATCGGATGAGCTGGCGACCCCGCACCGTGCAGCAACGCCGCACGGGTGGGCTCGTAGATCAGATGGTCGAGGAAGCGCAGCCCGAGACCGACCGCGCGACGGACACCTGCACCATTACTTCAGGTCTGCGGGTGGATCGCAGCACCAAACCTCTTCCTAAGAGATTGAGATAACTATACTTTTATAATTCGTAGAAACTGGACCTCTGTCAAAATACAAATGTTCTTTGCATTTTTCATATGTTGCATCCCATAGAATACGAATGTAAGAGAGCACAATAGGAATGTCCCACAAGGGGACCCGGTACAAGCCGGGTGCAGGGTTGATGAGCCGAGCTCTCTTCATCGACGGCGCCAACAAAGCGCGGGTAGCGCAGTTCAATCTGCGCGAGGGGCGCGAGGACGAAGTCCTGATGGATGTCGCCTCGGTCGGCGTCTGCGGCAGCGATCTGCATTATTTCAAGGACGGCGGTATCGGCAGCACGCTTATCAACGAACCCTTTGTCCCCGGGCATGAGTTCGGCGGCTATCTCTGTCAGGACGTCGAGGAACTCGGTCTCACGCGCGGCCAGCTCGTTGCCGTCGATCCAAACAAGGCATGCGGTCGGTGCGAATGGTGCCATGAGGGCCATCCCAACCTCTGCCCTAACGTTGAGTTCATTGGAGCTCCTCCCTTCGACGGCGCGATGACGGAGCGCATCTGGGCACCAAGATCGCAGCTCGTCGCGCTGCCGAATGGCTTCGACGCGCTGGATGCCGTCATGCTGGAGCCGCTCGGCGTCGCCATTCACGCCGTCGGGCTCGCCAAGCCGCGCATGCTCGAACGCGTGGCCGTGCTGGGCTGCGGCCCGATCGGCCTGCTCATCGTCCAGGTGTTGAAGGCTGCCGGCGCCGGTGAGGTTCTCGCCTGCGATCCGCTGCTGCACCGCCGCGCAATAGCCGAAAAGATCGGCGCCGATCGCGTCGGTGAAAGCGCCGCCGACATTGCCGAATGGTCCAAGGGCGGCTGCCCCCTTGTGCTGGAAGCGACAAATTCGCCGTTCGGCTTCCGCGACGCCGTAACCGCGACGCGCATCGGCGGGCGGATCGTGCTTGTCGGCATTCCCGACGGCGACATTTACACCTTGCCCGCCGCGGACGCCCGCCGCCGCGGCCTGAACATCAAGTTCGCGCGGCGGATGGGCGACGTCTATCCGCGCGCCATTGAGTTCCTCGCAGCGGGGAAGATCGACGTACGCTCGATCGTCACCCACCGCGTCGCGCTGGAGGAAGCGCCCGGCGTGTTCACGGCACTTGCCGAGAATGCGCCCGGCTACGTCAAGGTCCTCGTCGATCTGAAGGGGAGTTGAACCGACGCCGGAATGACACCTGGCCGCCACTAACAAATGGGAGCATCACGATGAAGCCGGCGTATGCGTGAGGTGAGGCCGTGAGCGACACACCCGACAGCGAAACGACGACAATGCGCATCAACGCCGAGGACCTGGCCGAAGCGCAAATCCAGGCTCGAGCCTGCTGGTATTACTATGTCGGCGCGATGACGCAGCAGGAGATTGCCGATCGCCTCGGGCTGACGCGGCTCAAGGTCAACAAGCTGCTCGGGCAGGCACGGCAGGATGGGCTCGTCAGCGTCGAGATCAAGCTGCCGCTCGCCAACTGCGTTGCGCTGGAAGAGAAGCTGAAGGCGCGCTTCGCGCTCGACGATGTTTCCGTGGTTCCTAGCCTGCCCGATCCCGATGCGCTGCAACAGGTGATCGGCGAAGCCGCGAGCACGATGCTTCATCCCCTGCTGAAGGATGGCATCGGCCTCGGCGTCGGCTGGGGGCGCACGCTCAGAGCCGCCGCGCGCACGCTCAAGCAGCGACGATTCGCCCGCAGCTGGGTGACTTCGCTGATGGGCGGCATGACGCGCGGCGCCGGCACCAACACGTTCGAGGTCGCGACCGAGTTTGCGCGCCTGATCGGCGCCGAATGCTACTACGTCGCGGCACCGATCTATTGCCCGTCGGTCGAGAGCCGGTCCACACTCCTGACGCATTACGGACTTGCGGACGTGATGCGCCGGGCTCGCGAAGGCCAGATCGCGCTGGTATCGTGCGGTGACCTGACACCACGCTCGCTGCTCGCAGCGACCCATATTGTGAATGAAGCGCTGGACGGACTGCGCAAGGCGGGCGCGGTCGGCGACCTGCTCGGAACGTATCTCGACGAATACGGCCGCCCGGTCGACCACCCTCTCAATTCCCGAGTCATGGCGCTGAGCCCGCAGGAGCTGAAGGCGTATCCGATCTCCATCCTGGCCTCGGGCGGGTTACCCAAGGCGCCGGTGATCCGCGGCATTCTGAACGCGCGCTATGTACGCTGCCTCGTCACGGACGAATCTGCGGCAGCGGCACTGCTGCAATGAGCCTGCTGCTCGCCATCGATGTCGGTACGTTGTCGGCGCGCGCCGGGCTGTTCGACGCGTCGGGCCGGCTGGTGAGCGCGCACAGTCATCCGTTCGAACTGCTGCGGCCCGCGGAAAACCACGCTGTTTATCGGATGGACGAAATCTGGGCCGCGGTATGTGCCGCCATCCGCGCCGCCATTGCCGATGCGCCGGGTGCGGCGGCTGCGATCGCGGGCGTCGCCGTCGACGCGACATCCTCGACCTATTTCGAGGCGAACGGCGAGCCGCCGCTGCAAGGCGATGCGGACGTGGTCTGCTGGATGGACCATCGCGGCGAGCGCGAGGCAGCGGAGATTGGAGCATCCGGCGACCATTATCTGGATCATGTCGGCGGCACGGTCTCGCCGGAGATGTATCTGCCCAAGATTCTCTGGGTAAAGCGGCACACGCCGGAGGCGTGGGCGCGCGTCACCGCCGTGCGCGACCTCTCGGACGAAGTCGCTCGCCGCATGACCGGCATCGATCGGCACTCCGTCTGCGGGCTTGCCTGCAAGTTTCCCTACCTGCCTGCCGACCCTGATCCGTGGCGCCGCGATCTGCTCGCTACGCTTGATCTCTCCGATCTGCTGCGGCGCGGCAAGCTCGCCGAGCCGCCGGGCCTGGTCGGCCAGGTTCACGGAACGGTATCCGCGGATGCGGCGAAGGCGCTCGGCATTGCGCCGGGAGCGCCGGTCGCGATCGGATTGATCGACGCGGAAGCAGGCGCTCTCGGTGTCGTGGGCCACGGATTTCGCGACAAGATGAACCGCACGCTGGCGCTGATCGGCGGCACCTCAAGCAGCTACATGTGCTGGGCGGAGGATAAGCGGCACATCTCCGGGGTCTGGGGTCCCTTCAAGGACGCGGTATTTCCCGGCTACTGGATGCACGAGGCCGGGATGAGCATTTCGGGCGCGGCGCTCGACGCCGTGCTGGACCAGCATCCCGCCAGCCCCGGCAAGGCGTCGGCGGCGCGACACGCGGAAACTGCGCGCGATATTCTCGCGCTGCTCGATCTCGAAGGCCCCGCCTTCGGCGCGCGGCGGCATATCGTCCCCGATTGGCTCGGCAACCGCGCGCCCCATGGCGACGGTGCGGTGCGCGCGCTCGTCAGCGGCATTGGCCTGGAGACGAGCTCACGCACCTTCCTCGAACATTACTACGCGACGGCCCGCGCGCTCGCGCTGCAAAGCCGTCATATCCTTGAGCATCTCAACACGCGTGGCTATGCGATCGACCGCGCCTGTCTCGCCGGCGGACACACCAGGAATCCGCTGATGGTACGCCTTTATCGTGATGCGCTTGGCGCAGACCTCGTCATCTCCCACTCGCCCGAACCGGTGCTGCTCGGCACCGCGATGGTCGCCTCCGTCGCGGCCGGGCTTTACCCGGATCTGTTTGCGGCGCTCGACGCGATGGCGCCGGAGCAGACGATCCACAAGGCCGACCCGATATGGGCGGCGGCGAACGATGCCGCCTATTCGACTTATCTCAAGCTGTTCGCCATCCGCAACGAAATCGAGGCCGAAGGTCGGCGACCGGCCGGCCGCCCCTCCGCGTCCGCAGGCGCATTCTGAACGCGATGTCTTTTCTCGTCAGCAACTGGCGTCAACATTCCGTCCCCGGCTTGAGAGATAGATGCGAGCCGCGTTACCGCCGAAGATAGCCGCCTTTTCGTCCGGTGACAGACCGGCGAGCAGGGTTTCGGCGGCGGCAATCCATTTTTCATAACCGCCCGCCAGATTGACCACCGGCCAGTCGCTTCCCCATAGCAGGCGATGTGGTCCGAAACACGCAACGACATGATCCACCGCTGTCCGCAGATCGGTAATCTGCCAATCCGGTGCGGCCTCCGTCACCAATCCCGATAGCTTGCAGACGATGTTGGGGCGTTCGGCGAGCAGCGCGACATCGCGATACCAATCTGCTGTCTCGCCGGTCGCAAGCCGGGGCTTGGCGCAATGGTCAAGCACGAACTGCAGATAGGGATGATCATCGACCAGCCGCAGCAGTCGCGGCAAATGGCGCGGCAGCACCAGCGCGTCGAACGCCAGGTTGTTTCGGGCCATCGCTGCCAATAGCGGCGCCAAGCCAGGGCGGAGCAGCCAATCGTCATCGGGCATGTCCTGCACCATCGGCCGCAACCCAACCAAGAGTTTGTGCATGGCGAGCGCATCAATGCGCGCCCCGCCGTCGGCTACGTCGAAGTCCGTCCAGCCGACCACACCCCGCACCACCTGTGCCTTCGCCGCGATGTCGAGAAGAAACATGGTCTCCGCCTCGGTCGGTGCCGCCTGCACCAGGATCGTCCCCCTGATGTTCGCGGCAGCGAGGTGCGGCGCCAGATCCGAAAGGGAAAAGTCGCGATGGATCGGCGCGAGCGCGGGAGTTAGCCAACCATAATCGCCACGCGCGAGAGACCACAGATGATGATGCGCATCGATTCGCATCAGCCGGCTACCGGCAGCGGAACGGGCGCTTCCGCAGCCAGCAGGCGCTCGGCCTTCAGATCGGCCCAAAGCACCGCTGGCACGTCGCAGGCCAGCGCGGCTACGTTGCGTTCGACCTCCTGCGGACTCTGGCCCCCCAGCACAACGCTCGTCACCGCCGGATGGCCCAGGGCAAAATGCAACGCCGCGGTTGGCAGGGCAACGCCATGCGCATCACAGATGCTTTCGATCCGAGCTACCCTTGCCAGGATCTCAGGTGGCGCATCCCTGTAATTGTATTTGGCACCGCTCACCGCGCCGGTTGCCAGAATACCTGAATTGAATACGCCGCCGAGCAACACACCGATCCCCTGTTGTTGCGCAAGCGGCAGAAACTTTGTCAGCGCCGGCTGCTCCAGCAGGGAATAGCGCCCCGCGAGCAGCATGGTATCGAATGAACCGGCTTGCGCGAAACGCACGCACATCTCGGCCTCGTTCACGCCGATCCCGATGCCCGCAACAACGCCCTCTGCGCGAAGCCGGTCCAGCGCCACGTACGCGCCAGTCATGGCCTCGCGAAACCGCTCGTCGATCGCGTCGACGCCATGAGTCCAAACGTCGACGTCATGGATCAGCAACAGGTCCAGCCGGTCGACCCCTAGCCGCAACAGCGACTGTTCCACCGAACGCATCGTGCCGTCATAGGAATAATCAACCACTGCCTGGTGCGGCAGCCCTCCTACAAAACCGGAACGGTCGCCTCGACCGCGAAACGGATCCGTCCAGCGACCGACTTTGGTGCAAACGACGATGTCCTGGCGCGGCACGCGCCTGATTGCGGCGCCGCAACGATGTTCGGCAAGGCCGTTGCCATAGAGCGGAGAAGTGTCGAGGAGATTGATGCCCAGCTCGAATGCACGTTTCACCGTATCAATGGCCGTGCCGTCATCCAGTTGCACATAGAGATCACCAAGCGGCGCGGTTCCGAATCCCAGAACCGAAACCTGAAGCCGCGTCCCACCAAGAGCACGGCGCGGCACCGCAAATACTGGTTTCATATTGACCGGTTCTCTTCGGCCCATCGCCCAGTCGCGGCGATGCGCCCTTACCTTGCTTGCCATTGGAGAAGTCCGCTGGCTGTGAACCCTCGCGATATTGCCAGCCGCGGCCGCCGTTCAATGGGACCGCCCTGGCTAGATGCTGCTTTTGCCACCGAAAAACCTGGAGCGGAAGTCAATCCGACCGTACCAAGCGGCAATCGCTTCCGATGTTCGGCCGTGCACGAAAGCGGTACCGACTGACCGACAGGCCGGATTCGACGTGGACCCGTGCGGCGCGATCGCAATGTCTCTCGGTGTGCCGGACCGGCAGCGGGGAACACACACCCGACGACACATCGAAATGCGAGGCTGCTGACGCTGGTTGTCGCTGGATTTTCTTTGATCTCCCGGTACAGGCATCGTGCACACGTCCGCCTTCTAACCACTCGAGAAGATTAACTCTCGCTCCAATCCATCATGGGGGCGACGGAAAGCGATAGCCTCGCCATTTCAGTAGCTTATCTTGCTTTCTCAATGGAGATGAACAGCGGACGTGCGCGCCCAAAATAGACCAAATTGCCCACGTTCGTACCCGGTTGACCTCTCGGAGCACGGGACCCGTAATCCGCGCGTCATTTTGGGTGGGACGTAGAGCAGTCGGTTGGATTATCTGCACGATCGTAATCAGCGAGCTTGGCAAGTTCGGTTGCTGGGACCGGCCGCGCGAATATACTGACCGGGGAGAAAGCGTCGGCAATGGGAATAATTTGTGTGAATGATACGAGAGTGACGAACGACGGGTCTTCAGATCCCCGGCTGAACTGGGCCACGCTTTCGCAAGCCGAGCGCGACGCAGCCTATGACAACAATGCAGCGGTAAAGAACAGCGCGGCGCTGATCGCTGAACGAAACCAGGCTTCCGAAGCGCTGCGCGCCAGCCGCAAATCGGTTCTGGATGTGCCCTATGGCGACCGCGAAAGGACGAAGATCGATCTCTATCCGGCGACCGACGGGACAGCCCCCTGCCTGGTGTTCCTGCACGGCGGCTACTGGCAGCGCAACGCACGCGACGTATTTGCCATGCTCGTCGAAGGCGTCGCGGCGCATGGCTGGTCGGTTGCCATCCCCGGCTACTCGCTGGCGCCCGACGCATCGTTGACCCTGATCGTGGCGGAGATATCCCAGTCGCTCGATTGGCTGGCGCAAAACGGAGCGGCATACGGCATCTCCGGTCCCGTTATCCTCTCGGGCTGGTCGGCCGGCGCCCACCTCGTCGCCATGGCGCTCGATCACCCGCGCGTCGCTGCAGGATTGGCGATTTCGGGCGTGTACGATCTTGCGCCAATCCGCGACACCGGGCTAAACAACGCGCTGAAGCTGACCGACCAGGAAGTGGCACAATTGTCGCCGCTTCGGCTGCCAGCTGTCCACAAACGGCTCGATATCGCCTACGGTACCGCCGAACTGCCGGCGCTGGTTTTCGATTCAATCCAGCTTCACGAAGCACGCGTGGCCGCAGGCGCGCCAGGTAGGCTGGTCCCGATCGAAGGTGCAGACCATTTCAGCATCCTCGGCGAGCTGCGTCGTCCTGACGGCGCGCTTGTGGATATCGCCCGAAAGCTCGTCGGTTAGGTTGCCGGCGATCTGATCGCCCCGGCGTCGATCCAGACCTGATCGTCTCCGATCCGGACAGGGTAGATCCGCAATGGCCGGCTCGACCAGCCGTAGGAAATCTGGCCATTGCGCAGATCGAACGAGGCCGCGTGACGGGGGCAGCACAAGCGTCCTCCGGACAGGCGCCCGAGACTGAGGTCGGCCTGTTCGTGCGGGCACATTCGTTCGCAGGCCACCACGCGACCTTCGTTCCAGACCAGGATCAGATCGACGCCGGTCACACGGGCACAGACGATCGTTTGTGAAATCAACCGGCTGAGGCCGCAGACCGGCATCCATTTTTCGTCGCCTGACAAGGCCGTCGTTTGGTTCTGCTCATCCGCCAAGATAAGCCTTTCGCACGTGCTCGTTCTCGATCATCTCTGCGCCAGGCCCGGAGAGAACGATACGGCCGCCTTCCAGCAAATAGGCGTGGTCGCACATTTCGAGCGCCGCAAACGCGTTCTGCTCCACCAGCAGAACCGTCGTTCCGGCATCGCGGATGCCGCGGATGATCGCAAAAGTCCGCTCGACGATGTTGGGCGCCAGTCCAAGGGAAGGCTCGTCGAACATGATCAGCCGCGGCCGCGACATCAGCGCCCGGCCGATCGCCAGCATTTGCTGCTCACCGCCCGACAAGGTACCGGCAGCCTGCCGCTTGCGGTCGGCAAGCCGCGGAAACTCGCCATAGATCCGGTCGCGGTCCGCCGCGATCTCGGCAGAGCCGGTGCGCAGATAGGCGCCCATGTCGAGATTTTCCTCGACCGTCATATGCGGAAATACGCGCCGCCCTTCCGGACAATGCGCGATTCCTGCGGCCACCACGCGCGGCGGCTTGGCACCCGCAATGTCCTTGCCTTCGAACAGCATCGACCCCGAACGCGGCGCAACCAGTCCGGAGATCGCGCGCAGCGTCGTGCTCTTGCCAGCGCCGTTGGCGCCGATCAGGGCGACGAGCTGCCCGGCCTTGACCTCCAGCGAAATGCCGCGCAGCGCCGTGACGCCGCCATAGCCACAGACCATGTCCCGGATCTCAAGCACGCGCCGCTCCCTGGCCGAGATAGGCTTCGATGACGGCCGCATTGTTCCGGATCATTTCGGGCGGGCCTTCGGCGATGATCCGGCCGTAGTTCAGCACCACGATGCGGTCCGAGACGCTCATCACCATCGGCATGTCGTGCTCGACAAGCAGGATGGTGACACCGCGATCCCTGATGTTACGGATCAGTTGCACGAAGGTGTGGGTTTCCGAGGCGTTCATGCCGGAGACCGGTTCATCGAGCAGCAGCATCGACGGTTCGGCCGCCAACGCCAGCGCCACGCCGACAAGCCGCTGTTCGCCGTAGGACAGCGACCCTGCAAGATCGTTGGCGCGGCGTTCAAGGCCCACCCGTTCGATCAATTCGCTGGCGCGTTCGCGCAAACGGCGCTGGGAAGACCGCGCGCGCGGCAGGCCCAGAATGGCTTCGAGAAGGCCAACCCTGCCCTGGCGATGCAGCCCGACCAGCAAATTGTCGTAAACCGTGTCGTTCGGGAAGACACTGGTGCGCTGGAACGTGCGGATCAATCCAAGATCGGCGATCTGATGCGGCTTCAGACCGTTGAGAGCGGTTCCGCGATAGCTCACGGCGCCATGGGTTGGATCCAGAAAGCCCGTGACAACGTTGAACGCCGTGGTCTTGCCGGCGCCGTTGGGCCCGATCAGGCTGACGATCTCGCCTTCGCCGACCGTAAAATTCATGTCCGAGAGTGCGACGAGCCCACCAAAACTCACGGCGACTTGCTCGACTTTCAATGCCGTCGCCGGAGCCGCCATCACGCATGCTCCTTGGCGTCGCGCTTTACGAAGGCAACCGGTGCCACCGCTTCGACCCGGCTCCGCCGTTTCGCAAATCGCTGCGCCAGCGATGGCACGATGCCGCGCGGCAATACAAACAGGATCACGATCAGAACGCCGCCATAGGCGATCCATTGTGCCTCCGGCGCCATGATCGGACGCAGGAACACCGGCAACAGTCCGAAGATCATGCCGCCAACGACAGGACCGGCCAGCGAGCCCTTGCCGCCGGTGATGACCATGATCACCATCGTCACGGTATTGATGAATGCGAACACCTCGGGATCGATAATGCGGATGTAGTGCGCATAGAGGCTGCCCGCCGCTCCGGCGATCCCCGCCGAGATCACTGCCGCCAGCGTGAGCGTTTTCGTCACGTCGATGCCGACAGACACCGCCAGCGTTTCGTTTTCCATCAGCCCGCGCATCGCGCGGCCGAAATGTGAATGGACCAGGCGCGAGATCAGCACATAGGCGATAACCGCGACAGCAAGCACGAGGTAGTAATTCTGCAACTTGGTGCGGAGGGTAAGATCTCCAAGACCCGGCATTCCGATCGTGATCGAGGGAATATTGGTCAGCGCCAGCGGTCCCTGCGTCAGCTCGACCCAGTTGAGGGCCACCAGCCGGACCACTTCGGCGAAGGAAATCGTCACAATCACGAAATATGCGCCGCGAACACGAAACGATAGCAGCCCCACCAGATACCCGCACAAGCCGGCGACGACGATCGCGAGCACAAAGCCGATGATCGGAGGCCAGGGTTCGTGAACAATACGGAAGCCGAAGGGCAAGCCGGCGTCGAAACCAAGCGACGTCAGGGCACTGACGTAAGCGCCAATACCGAAGAACGCGATGTGGCCGAGGCTGAGCTGGCCGGTGAAACCGAGCAGCAGATTGAGGCTCATCGCGCCGATGATGAAGATACCGGTCGTGATCAACGCGTTCATCAGGTACGGATCGCGTAACCACAGCGGCACGGATGCGAACGCGACGACCGTCAGAATAGCGACCACTGTTCTCATCCGACGCGCTCCGAGCGCGCGAAAAGTCCGGTCGGCTTGAAGATCAGAACCGCAATGATGATCAGGAAGCCCATCGCATCGCGATATCCCGACGAAACGTAGCCGGCGCCCAGCTCTTCCGCCAAGGCCAGGATGAAACCACCAATCACCGCGCCGGTGATGTTGCCGAGCCCGCCAAGGATGACGATCGCGAACGCCTTGACGGCGGCGAGATCGCCCATTTGCGGGAAAATCACGTAGACCGGACCCAGCAGCGCACCGGCCGCGGCCGCCAGGCTCGAACCGATCGCGAAGGTCGAGGTGTAGATCATGTCGACATTGACGCCCATCAGCGAAGCGGTGTCATGATCCTGAAACGTCGCCCGCATTGCGCAGCCGAGTTTTGTCCTGTTGATCAGGAGATAGGTGACGACGATCAGCATGGCTGCTGCGGCGAGCACGAACAGCCGAAGCCAGGACACGGAGACCGGACCGAGCACCAGCGGCGCCTCGGGAAACGGCGTCGTCACCGATTTCGCCACACCGCCCCATATCCACAGGGCGCCGGACTGCATCGCGATCCAGGCGCCGATCATGACAAGCATGGTGGTGTCGATATCGGAGCCGCGCAGCGGCCGCAGCAATATCAGCTCGATCGCCGCGCCAAGCAGCCAGCCGGCCACCACGGCGAGCGGCAGCGCCAGGAAGAAGTTAACCCCGAGCTGATGCACCACGATGAACATGATGTAGGCGCCGAACGTATAAAGCACCCCATGCGTGAAGTTCACGACGTTCATGATGCCGAAGATCAACGTCAGTCCGATACCCAGCAGGGCATAGGTGCCGCCAAGGACCAGCATGTTGATCAGATGTTGCAGAAACTCGCTCAAGGTGGCTCCCAATTATCCGACGCAGCAAGGTCCGCGGGTTCGCCGCGGCCCTTGCCGGTCAGCAATTTGACGTCAAAGTGTCTTCATGCCGATCTTGCCGTCGGTGATTTCGATCAGATAGACGTTGGGCTGGCTCTGGCCGCTTTCCTTGCCAGCCGGGCCGGATTTCCGGAACACGATGTCGCCGTTCAGGCCCTTGATGTTGATGTCCCACATAGCCGCCTTGATCGCCGCGGGCTCCGCCTTGCCCGCCTTCTCGATTGCGGCTGCCACCGTGCGAATGCCGTCATAGCCGCGAAAACTCTCGGTGCAGCCGGCGAAGTCGAACCCGCGCTTTTTCCATTCGGCGATGAAGTAGTTGGTCGCCTCCGGATTCGGCGTCTTGTCGGGGAACCAGGGCAGGAAGGTCGTCAGGTGCATGGTGCCGTTGGCGGCGGCTCCTGCCTGAGCGATGATCTGATCCGGATTCTGTGAGCCGCCAGTGGTGATGATGCGCTTCTTGAGCCCCAGCGCCGCGGCCTGCTTGAAGATCAGCGTCAGTTGGTCCACCGCCGTCGTCACGATGATGGTTTCGGAATCGGTGCCCTTGAGCTTGGAAAGCTGCGCGCTCATATCCTGCGCGCCCTGGTCCATCGTCTCGACGACGCCGACCGTGATCCCCTTTTCCTTCATCATCTTGCTGAAATCCTCGGCAGTGCCGCGTCCCCAGTCGTTGTTGATGATGAGGAAATCGACCTTCTGCAGTTCGAGTTTGTCGACGATCCCCTTGAAGGCGGCAGCCTCGATCGCCGACGGCGGCGAGATACGGAAGACATAGGGATTCCCCGTCGTGGTGATCTTGCCCGACGATGAGGTCTCAACCACCATCGGCACCTCGTACTCCATCAATTTGGGCATCACGGCCAGCGTCAGGCTCGAGCCCCACGCCCCCATCAGGACCGGCACTTTGTCGCTGGTGATCAGTTTTTCGGCGACGGCGGCCGCTTCCGTCGGATTGCTTTTGTTGTCCTCGATGACGAGTTCGATCTTCTTGCCGAGAATGCCGCCCTTGGCGTTGATCTCGTCGGCAGCGATCTTGGCGCCGTTGACGACATAGGTACCGGAAGCAGCGAATGCGCCTGTGAGCGGTTCATTCACCCCGATCTTGATGGTTTGGGCATCGGCGGCGCCACCCAGCAAAGCAGCCGCCAGCGCAATCGCTGGAACAAGTCTGAACGTCCATGTCATATGATTCTCCAATCTGCCGCTGTTAATCCATCCGCAGTCCAAAACTCGCCGCTCCGCACTGTGCGCAACGTCGATCCTTCATGCCGCTCCGTCCTTGTTGGACGAGAAACGACCAAACCAGCGCGCAACCCGCTCGCGCAAAAGACTGAAACCCAGCGTCATTCCGTTCAGGTCGGCCGCAACGGCATCTGCCGGCAAGGTGCCCGACAGCCGGCGGTCGAGATTGCCGGCAAATTCCGCGATCAGTCGCGCCGCGAGATCACGCACCAGCCCTGGCCTTCCGACCTGCGCCAGCATTCCCGTCAGCGTGTATCCGATGGAAAGATCGACTCGCGTCCCCTGTTCGGAAGGCACCAGCCGATAACGAATTTCGCCTTGAGTCGAAGACCGGCTGCGCCGGTCGTTGCCGATGCCGACGATGCGGCCGGACATATCGCCCGGGCTGCGTTCGACACGCGCTGCGCCCGAGAACGTCGCGGCGATCGGGCCGATCCTGACCCGGATTTCACCTTCGACACGCTCCGGCTTCGGTGGCGCCGTCAACGACGCGCCGGCAAGGCAAGCTGCGACAGCCGCGATGTCGCCGAACATCGCAAACACCCGTTCGGGCGGATGCGCGACGCTGAACTGCTGCTCGAGGACAGTGGCGGGGATGAAGTCCGGAATCGAATCGACCGAACTGGATCCCCCGGGCGAGGTTTGTTCGGTTTCGACCGACCGCATGCGTTCAGCGAGATCGGTACCGCGATCCAGGCTTCGGCCCGAGCCGACGGGCCCGAGGATCTTCCGTCCTCCTCCCGGTTCGGGTGGAATGTTGCGTACACGTCGCGCCTCGATCACGGATTGGACCGCCCGCACGATGCCGACATAGCCGGTGCAGCGGCACAGATTGCCGCTCAAGCCCACACGGATCAGGCGCTCGTCGGCTTGCGGCAACCGCAGCACGAGATCGCGCGCGGAGACCAGCATTCCCGGCGTGCAATAGCCGCATTGCAGCGCATGCTCGCGGGTGAAGGCCGAGCGAAGCTCTGACGTAACATCGTCCTCATCGAGGCCTTCGATCGTGGTGACCTCTGCCCCTTCGCAGGCAGCGGCATAGGTGATGCACGAGCGCGCCGGCATGCCGTCGAGCAGCACCGTGCACGCGCCGCAGACGCCGTGTTCGCAACCGAGATGCGTCCCGGTCAGGTCGAGCTTTTCGCGGACGAAATCCGCAAGGTTGGTACGAGGCTCTGCGAGAGCCTGCACTGCGCGCCGGTTCACGGAAAGTGCGATCATGTTCATGCGGCGGCCTCGCGGACCGCGCGCTTCAGGACATTCACGTGAATATGGCGATGTGCCGCGTTGGCGACGCCTGCCTTCACCAGCAGGAGATCAGCCACACGCCCCTCGAAGCGCTCCTTGTAGTCGCCGGCAATGCGCCCGCCGAACAATTCCGTCGCATTCGTGATGACGATCGGCGCAGCATCGATCGCGCCGATGACGACGCGGGCGGTTGCGACGCTCGGATCGATCAGGACCGCGCCGATCGCATGCGCGAACTCGCCCGTCTTGCGGCAACTCTTGACGTATCCCCAATGCGCCGATGCCGGCCTCGACGGAACATGGATCGTCTCCACGATCTCACCAACCCGCAGCGCCGATTCCAGCGCGCCGACGATGAACTCCTCCATCGTGACCGTACGGGCGCCAGCAAGGCTTCGCAGCGTCAGTTTCGCGCCCAGCGCCGAGAGCGCGGAAACCCAGTCTGCCGCAGGATCGGCATGGCTGAGGGATCCGCCAACCGTGCCGCGATTTCGAACCGCGCGGTAGGCGATGTTACCGGCAACGCCCTGCATGGCGCCACGCGTAACATCGGGAACGCGTCCATCCTCGATGTCAGCGTGGGTGACACAGGCCCCGAGCACGAGTTCGTCGCCGCGGCGCTCGACCTGCTTGAGCTCGTCAAGCCCGGAGATGTCGACGATCATCTGCGGCTCCACGAGCCGCAGATTGAGCATCGGACCCAGCGATTGGCCACCGGCGATGATCTTGGTGGAAACTTCGGCCCCGCCCAACAGGGCGAGTGCCGCCTGCAGATCGCGCGGGCGTTCATAGCCGAAGGAAGCCGGTTTCATGCCGCCGGCCTTTCTGCGTCGCGCGCCGCCAGAATCGCCTCGACGACTCGGTAAGGCGTAACGGGTGATTGCATCAGTTCGGCACCAAGCGGCCGCAGTGCATCGTTAAGGGCGTTGACGATCGCAGCGGGCGGAGCGATCGCACCACCCTCGCCGATTCCCTTCACACCGAACTGCGTATAGGGCGACGGCGTCTCCATATGATCGAGACGCGCCGCAGGCACTTCGGTCGGACCGGGCAACAGATAATCCGCTAACGTCGTCGCCAGCGGCTGCCCCGCCGCATCGAACGGCATCTCCTCGTACAGCGCGGTGCCGATGCCCTGGGCCAAGCCGCCATAGATCTGGCCGTCCACCACCATCGGATTGACGAGAACGCCGCCGTCCTCGACCATGACGTAATCGAGGATTTCGATCTCGCCGAGATCGGGATCGACCGCGACCACCGCGGCATGCGCGGCATAGCTGAAAGTTCCGGAATCGCGCTGCGGCTTGTAGCCGGATGTGACCTCAAGCCCGCCCGCATCGACATCGGGCGGCAGATCCTGCGGACGGCGATACCAGGTGTGCGCGATTTCCTTCAAGGTAACGCTACCGTTGACGCCCTGAACCTCGCCGTTCTGCAGCACCACCGCCGCTGGATCATGCTGCAGCAGCTTGGCGCCGATGCGTTTGGCGCGCTCTCCCAATTCGCGGCACGCGGTTGCGACCGCGCCGCCTGCCATCACCATCGAACGCGAGCCCCAGGTGCCAGTGGAGTACGGCGTCATCGCGGTGTCGCCAAGGATGATGCGCACCCTCGCGACATCGACGCCCAGCATCTCGTGCGCGACCTGGGCGAGCGTCGTCTCCATGCCCTGCCCATGCGAATGCACGCCGACCCGCAGTTCGAGGCCACCGTCCGGCGTTAGCCGCGCGGACGCCTGCTCGTGACCGGGCACCATCGGAATGCCCCAGCCGGCATAGACCGACGTCCCGTGCGCGGCCTGTTCGCAATAGATGGAAACGCCGACGCCGATCAGGCGGCCGTCGGCTTCGCCCTTGCGCTGACGTGCGCGCACGCCCTCGACGTCGATAGACGCCAGGGCGCGGCGCATCGCTTCGGGATAATCGCCGCTGTCGAAGTGCTTTTTGGTGATGTTGTCGAACGGCATCTGCTCGGGCCGCACCAGATTGCGCAGGCGCACTTCGCCGGGCTCCAGCCCCGCCTCCGCCGCGACCAGATCGAGCATCAGCTCCAGCGCGAAACAAACGCCGGTGCGGGCCACGCCGCGATAAGGCAGGATCGGACATTTGTTGGTGGCGACCGAAAAGGTTCGGCAGCGATAGGCCGGCATCAAATAAGGGCCAGGCAGGATGCTGGCGACTTGCGCCGCCTCAAGGCACGCCGAGAACGGATAGGAGGAGTAAGCGCCGGAATCGACGGTCGCTTCGCAATCGATGCCGCGCAGCCGCCCGTCGCGATCGGCATAGACGGTGATCTTGTAATGGTGTTCGCGGCAGTTGGAGCTGGCAGTGAGATGTTCGCGGCGATCCTCCGTCCAGCGCACCGGATGGCCACAACGCATCGTCAGCCACGAAAGGCAGACTTCTTCCGGCAGCAGGATTCCCTTGTGCCCGAAGCCACCGCCGACATCTGGCGAAATGACGCGAATTTGGCCCTGCTCCATGCCGAGACATTCGGCCAGACCGCTGCGCGTGATATGCGGCATCTGGGCGGCGGAATAGAGCGTGAGTTGATCGAGGCGATGATCGAAGGTCGCGACGACGCCGCGCCCCTCGAGTGGCGACATGCACTGCCGCGCGGTCGATATCTCCCGCGACACCTTAATCGGCGCATCTAGTGCGGACGAGATGTCCACTTCGAAGTTGGTTTCGAGGAAGACGTTGTCGCCCCAATGCTCATGTACCAGGGCCGAACCCGGTTCCCGCGCCTTGCGCATGTCATAGACGGCGGGAAGCTGCTCGAGATCAAGCATCACCGCCGCCGCAATGTCTTCGGCTTCGGCACGCGTCGGAGCGACGCACATCGCAACCAGTTCGCCGACCTGACGCACCTTGCCGGCGGCGAGTACCGGTTGCTCCGAGATCTTGAAGCCCGGCAGCGCTGACACGGCACGGATCGGATTGACGCCGACCAGATCGGCCGCGGTGAAGACGCTGGCGCGATGCTGCTCCGGCACCCGTACTCCTCGGATCCGCGCATGCGCCAAAGGACTGCGCACAAACGCAACATCCTGGAGCCCGGCGAGACGAATGTCAGCCACAAACCGCCCGCGGCCACGCATCAGGCGGTCGTCTTCCTTGCGCGGCAGCCGCGCGCCGACGCCTTGTCCGGCGCCCGCACCGTCCGCGGAGGGAAAATCGCGCTCATTGCGCACTGTGGCGTTCTCCTCGATCGGCTGACGCTGCCTCGTTACGCCGCAACCGCCTGAGGCAGAATTGGCGCGATCGCGTCATATCGCGTACCGGCACGTAGACAGAACGCGGGCTGCAGCAGGCGTTCGGCGATGACTTCGTTCTTCTCGTTGTCAGAAAGGACAAATCGTCCGGTACGCTGTCCAATGACCGAGACGTCCGCATCCCTGCCGACCTTGAGGGCTCCGATTTCGTCAGCACGGCCGAGCATCTTGGCCGGGCTCGAGGTGACCATCGGCACAATCTGTTCGAGCGTGAGGCCGAGCGCCATCATCGAGCTCATCGCCTGGACCAGGCTGAACTTGGCCTGACCCGCAAACGGATGATTCTCGTCATCCTCGTGCTGGTCCGGCGTGCCGGCAGGCTGAGGCACGTGGGTATTGTAGCCGTGAATGTCCGCTCCGAGCGTCGTCGGAATAATGCCGGCGGCAATCGCCTTCTTGGCGAGACGATAGGAGAAGTGGCTGCCGTGACCGACATCGACCTTCAAGCCGCGATCCAGCGCCGCCTCGATCACGGGATGCACTTCACCCTCACGGTTGACGAAACCGCCGGGATGGCGCGTAAACGGATGCGCCAGCACGTCGCCCTCGCGCAGCAAGGGGATTACGCGCTCCAGAATGGTGTCGACGTCTTCGCCGTTGGTGCCGCTCTCGGGCAGGCCCCAAAGCTGACCGAAATGCACATAGACCGGCAGATCGGCGCGGCGCCCGATCTCGGACGCCATCTCGATGACGCGAATGCCCCAGCGCGCGAAACCACCGATCTCGGCATGAGCCTTGATGCCGCGAACGATGTCGAGATTGGACGTGGCCGACTTCACCGTGGCGTCGATGTCGACGCCATCGGGGCTGTAGAGCTTGGGATAGTAATGACCCTCGAGCCCGCCCACCAGATAGGCCGACAGGAACGCATAAACGCGCGACTTCGCCGGCTCGGCGACGAAGTGCCGGAAGCCCGGCAACGTCATGCATGACGGACCACCCTGATCGACCAACGTCGTCACGCCGGACTGCACGCCCACCATATCGGCATTCATGCCGAAGCGGCCGGTGACGTATTGATAGACATGTGCGTGCGTGTCGATGAGACCCGGCAATACCAGCTTGCCGGTCACGTCGATCACCTCTCTGGCGCTGGTCGGCAGGATATCGGGCTGCACGGCCGCGATCTTGCCACTGCGAATGGCGACGTCCCGGATGCCATCGATGCCTGAGGCCGGGCAGATCACCCGGCCGCCGCGCAGAAGCTGGTCGAAGCTGGCGCTGATAGACATAGCGATCTCCTGTGTTTCGGCCGGCGGAGTTCATCCCCGCTCTCCTGTCGAGATACGAAGCATACTTCGTATTTTACAAAAGCAAAGCGCATGCCATGATTAATCATGGCGCCGGCGCTCGAATCGGATAACCCGCGCCGGGTGCCGGGGGCTGGGAGAGTGCGTTGCAAAAAGCAAAAAGGCGTCGCGTCGAGACCAGACACCGACCGTGGCCGTTGTCACAGCGACCGGGATTTCTGATCCGGCGGCTGCATCAGATCCATGTCGCCCTGTTCCAGGAAGCGTGCGGCGAGTTCGAGATCACACCGCTGCAATACAGCCTGCTTTCGGCGCTTGCGGTGCGGAAAACCGCCGATCAGACCACATTGGCGGCCGATATCGCGCTGGATCGGACGACGACGACCGGAGCGCTGAAGCGACTGGCGGCCCGCAATTTTGTCGAGCGAGCCATTAATGACGAAGACCGCCGCGCCCGGCTCTGCAAATTGACCCCGGCGGGAACGACGCTCCTGGCAAAAATCGAGGCCTCGGCCCGGGCCGCACACCGCGCCACACTCGACAATTTGAGTGAACGGGAGCAAGTCGCATTCGTCGAGATGATGCAGCGTATCGTGGCGGCACACTCCGATCATGACAGCGCCTCTGCCATATTCGATTGAGCGTCACGGCGTCATCTGCTGACTTTCTAGTTTGATCTGCATAATTTGTAGTCACCTTAGACCGTCGCGAGCCTCATTACGCCCCGTTGGCCGCGGGCCACAAGGACAGCCGGCGCAAGAAGCAGCAGAGCACCTTCAAGCCTCGCCAATGAAAAGATCGCGCAGGTCGCGATCAATCCCCATCCCACTTCCGCCATTCGATGGGCTCGCCGCTTATCACCTGATCCAGGCCCTCGAAGGACTGGAGGCCGAGTGGAACGAGCGCGCCAGGAGCCATCGCTTTTTCGGCAAGGTCAAGCATCCGCTCAATTTCAATCCCGGCATCATCAAGAGCGGCGACTGGGCCTCGAGCGTTCCGGCCTGGTGCGACGTCGATTGCCGTATCGGCATCCTGCCCGGCTGGACGATCGCCGATTGCCAGGCCGAGATCGTCGCCTGCGTCGCGAAGGCCGCCAGGACCCATCCGTTCCTTGCCGATAACGCGCCTGAGGTCGTCTGGTCGGGCTTCCTGTCGCCGGGTTATGAGGTG
This sequence comes from Bradyrhizobium sp. AUGA SZCCT0177, assembly GCF_018130125.1. Classification (NCBI taxonomy): domain Bacteria; kingdom Pseudomonadati; phylum Pseudomonadota; class Alphaproteobacteria; order Hyphomicrobiales; family Nitrobacteraceae; genus Bradyrhizobium; species Bradyrhizobium sp. AUGA SZCCT0177. Next base: position 51,188 of record NZ_JAFCMA010000033.1, read on the forward strand.
ACCGGCGCGCAGGACAGCGAGGCGGTGCTATCAGCGGCGTATGAGGCCGTGTTCGGTGGCCCGCTCGAGGACGCCTGTTTCACCGGCCTCACCGACACACGCTTCTACGGGCTCGATTACGATGTCCCCGCATTCTGCTTCGGCGCCAGGATGGAAAACGCGCACGGTTTCGACGAGCGGGTAGAACTCGAATCCGTGAAGAAGGTCACCAAGACGCTGGCGCTGTTCATCGCGGGTTGGTGCGGTGTCGAGGTGACGTAAAAACGCAACAAGACAGGAGGAGGTCTGCCATGGAGAGCAACGGCGCGGGCGGCAAGCCCTTGGTCCGGACGCCAGAAGATCTGCGTGCGCATTTCGGGCAGCTAAGCCCGCTCGCCGAGAAGAAGGTCCTGTACCATCTCGACAAGTTCTGTCGCGAATTCATCGCGCTCTCCCCGTTCCTGGTCCTCGCATCGAGCGATGGCAAGGGCAACGCCGACGCGAGCCCGCGCGGTGACGCGCCGGGCTTCGTCGCGGTGCTCGACGACAAATCGCTGCTGATCCCGGACCGCCGCGGCAACAACCGGGTCGACACGTTCGGCAACATCCTGGCCTCGCCAGGTATCGGCCTGATTTTCCTGGTGCCGGGCATCAAGGAAACGCTGCGCATCAACGGCAAGGCGGAGATCACCCAGGATCCGGCCCTGCTGACGCCGCTGGCGGTGCAAAACGTCGTGCCGATCATCGGGCTCAAGGTCCATGTCGATGAATGCTATTTCCATTGCGGCAAGGCGCTGATGCGCTCGAAATTGTGGGATCCCAAGGCCCAGGTCGAACGCTACAGTTTATTGGGTTTCGCGTTGTCCAGAGCGACATCGAATCGCGTGGGCCACGATGACGGTCTTTTCCAATAGTGCACGACCATGCCAGCGTTCGACCAGCCGTGGAGAACGTGAGCAACCGGCCAATGGGCGCTCGACGGGCTGCGGTCGGGTTGTTAAGCCCGCCTCCGCAGGGAGACTTTGAGTCGAGACATGACCGTTGCGATCGAGATGGGCCACACAACGGCAGGCGCCCCGGCTAACCTGGACCTTGAGGAACTGCTGGCGACGCGCCTGCTGGTGCAGGGCAATTCCGGCTCGGGCAAATCCCATCTGCTGCGCCGGTTGCTGGAACAGAGCGCCCCCTGGGTGCAGCAGACCATCATCGACCCCGAAGGCGACTTTGTTGCGCTTGCCGACCGTTTCGGCCACCTCCTGATCGATGCCCAGGACCATACCGAGCGGGGCCTGCAGGTCGCCGGCGAGCGAGCGCGCATACATCGCGTCTCCACGGTGCTCAATCTCGAGGGGCTCGACGCCGAGAACCAGATGCGGCGCGCCGCCGCCTTCCTCGGCGGGCTTTTCGAGGCCGCCCGCGACCACTGGTATCCGATGCTGGTGGTGGTGGATGAGGCGCAGCTGTTCGCGCCGGCCGTCGCCGGCGAGGTTTCGGACGAGGCGCGCAAACTCTCGCTCGGCGCCATGACGAACCTGATGTGCCGTGGCCGCAAACGCGGGCTTGCGGGAATCATCGCCACCCAGCGACTGGCAAAACTCGCCAAGAACGTCGCGGCCGAGGCGTCCAATTTCCTCATGGGGCGAACCTTTCTGGATATCGACATGGCGCGCGCTGCTGACCTGCTGGGCATGGAGCGGCGACAGGCAGAGGCCTTCCGGGATCTGGAGCGCGGCCAATTCATGGCGCTGGGGCCGGCCCTGTCCCGCCGTCCGCTGGGGCTGCGCATTGGTCCGACGGATACAACGCCGCGCAACGCGACCCCGCGCCTGATGCCTCTGCCGGAAGCGACACCGGACGCACGCGCCATCATCCTGGCAGCACCGCCGCCCGAGCATAATCGGCCCCAGCGCCGGTCGCCACCCGACCTCCTCGGCCAGCTCATGGCGGCGAAGTCAGCGGCGCTGGAGATCCGTCCCGAATCGGTGGAGCAGCCGCTTAGCGCCGAGGCACTGGCGGAGCGGCATGAGCGCGTGGACCGCATTCTGCGCGCCGTCATGGCCGAACCCGACGCCGGGTTCCGTGCCATCGGCGTCCTCTATCAGGAGTTCGTTGTCCGCTGCCGAATAGAGGGCCTCGGTTCGGCTGTGCCGGACCTGGGTGACTTCCGTCGCATGCTGACGCGCGCCCGCGCCGGGCTCGGCTCCGATATGGCTGACGATGACGGCTGGGAGGATGTCTCGGTCCGCGCCTCCCTTCTGCCGGAGGATATGCAGGGCGTCTTCATGATGATCGCCCGCGCCGCGAAGGAAGGTTGGCCCTGCCCGGGTGATGCAGCGATTGCCCGCGCCTATGGCTCGCATTCGTTGCGCCGTGCACGGCGTCTGCTGACCTACATCGAGGAGCAGGGCCTCATCGTTTGCCAGCTCGACGGTGCAGGTCGGCGGATTGTGACGCTCGTCGAACTGGCCTGGGCGACGGCACCGGGCGACCCCAATGCCGAGGAACTGCCGGCGGAGCAAGGCTGCAGCCCGGCTCTATGATGTGACGGTCAAGCGCACACTCAGAAGATACCAAACCGTGGTGATCACTTAAATCACGCCGGAGACCCGTAAATCTTCGATCTCTTCGCTGCTTAGTTCGAGCAGACCTTTGTAGATATCCTCGTTTTGGGCACCCAGACCCGCGCCAAGCCAGCGGATCTCACCGGGCGTTTCCGACAGCCGTGGTACGACGCCGGGAACCGCGATCTCGCCGGCGCGCGAGTCCGTCATTTGGATGTTACCCCGGGCGCGGTATTGCGGGTCTTCGAAAATATCCGCGATGCTGAAGATCAGACTGGCCGGCACGCCTCCCTTCGAACAAAGCGCAAGGACGCTGTCGAGGTCGCGCGAGGCGACCCATTCGGCGACGATGCGGTTGACCTCGTCGCGGGCCGCCAGCCGCAGCGTCTGTGGACCATATCGTTCCGCCGAGGCCAGTTCCGGTTGCCCCATCGCTTCCGCGAGCCGCGCGAACATCTGATCACTGGTGCAGGCGATCGCGATCCATTTGCCGTCCTCGGTCTGGTAGTGGCTGTGCGGGCAGACATTGACCGCGTCCGCGCCCATCCGCTCGCGCACATAGCCGAACTTCTGATAGGCAGGCGCGATCTCGTCGAGCACGCGAAACACCGATTCGTACAGGGCGAGATCGACGCATTGCCCCTCGCCGGTAGCCTCGCGGGCCCGCAGCGCAACCAGTGCGCCGATGGCGCCGTACATGCCCGACATGTAATCGGCCAGCGAGGTCGATCCTGGAACAACGGGAATACCGCCGGGCTCGCCGGCAAGATAGGTCAGGCCGGAAAACGCGTGCGCGATGCGGGCAAAGCCCGGCTGCGTCCGCATCGGTCCATCCTGCCCGTAGGCCGAGATGCGCACCAGGATCGCACCGGGATTGATCTTCTTGAGTTCCTCATAGCCGAGTCCCCATTTTTCCAAGGTGCCGGGCCGAAAATTCTCGACGATGATGTCGCATTTCGCGGCGAGGCGCTTCAGCAGTTCCCGCCCGCGCTCGGTCCCGAGATTCAGCGTGACGCATTTCTTGTTGCGGGCTTCGGAGAGCCAAACCAGCGTATCGCCGCATTCGGTATTGGTTCCAAGACGCCGAAGCGAGTCGCCGGTCTTTGGTGGCTCGATCTTGATAACCTCGGCACCGAATTCACCGAGAATGGTGGCGCAATGCGGCCCCGCGATGAACGTGCCGAGGTCGAGGACCCGGATCCCCTCAAGTGCGCTCACGGCTTTCCCCCGATGCTGGCTGCCCGATCGAGCAGTTTCCTGGCCAACTTGATGTGCATGAGAGCGGTCATCTCACCGCTCTTGGTCCTTGAGCGCCCCGCGCCCTTCGCGTTCGGCCGCCGCCATCGCTTCAATGACCTCGTTGGCCCAGGCAATCTGTCCGGCGGTTGGCGTCAGCACCTTGTCGCTCCATCCATCATGGGGGCGCCGGAGAAGGGATAATTTTGATTTCTCGACAGCTTACATTACTCTTCAAAATTTCTCCAAATGGCCGATGGACATGGCGCTATCCGACGACGCTGGAAAGGACAAACTCGCAGTATCGCTAACGACGGCCAATGCACGAGATACCGTCGCGTGGTCTATCGCAACCAATTGCAGAATTCCGCAAGAAGAGCTGGGTGTGCGATGGCTGACCAGTCCAGGCATCTCAGGCCTGACCGAGCGGTTAAGACCGGAGGACATCGCCTTCTGGCTAGCGGCAGTGCATCCCTCTCATGACCAAGGCACCGAAGGACTGGGCACGCTCAGCTTCGAGCAAGCTGCCGCGGTGCTCGACGGCGAGGAAGCCAGCCGCCTGGTGCGCTTCGTGCACATTGAGGATCGAAATAGCTACCTCGCCGCACATGCCGGCGTCCGCCTTTTGCTGGGGAGCATTGTGGGGCACGCCGCCGACACCTTGCGGTTTCGACCGTCCGAGCACGGCAAGCCGATGCTCGTCTCAGACTCGCCGAACATCGACTTCAGCCTGAGTCACGCAAGAGGTGTGGTCGCTGTCGCTGCTGCGCGTTCGCCGGTCGGTGTCGATGTCGAGCCCTTGCGAGAAATCCCCGATCTGGATTCCGTGAGTGAGATCGTCCTGGCTCGCGAAGAGCGTGAGGTCCTGTGGAGCACTCCTGCCGCATTCCGCTCGCGGCTGTTTCTTCGCTACTGGACCCTCAAGGAAGCCATACTTAAGGCAGCCGCGCTTGGATTCATCATTCCACCGCATTCGGTGATCATCGACGCTGGCCCATCACCCGCCGTTCTTTCGCTACCAGCAGCGCTCGGGCCTGTCTCGCAATGGCGGCTGATAGCTCCCGCCGCCTGAACGCTAAGCTATCAGTTCGCGGCGCGAGATCGTCAAAAGCAGCGACTCGGCGATTTCCTGCGAACGGCTGGCCAGAACGGAGAGCAACGTGTCGCTCAGGCCGTGAGAGGCCTCGGAATACCCCTGGAGATGGATTTGCGGCCGAAACGCAGGGCTCGTGGCGAGCCTGTAATTGCGGTCGACAACGTCGTCCTGGATATAGCGCCGTATCGGCTCCAGAAACGCGTGTGGCGTTTCCCTGTCATAGCCGGTCGCAAGGATAACGGCATCGTAGCAGGAGCGGCGGTCCCGACCGTCGAATTTATCGACCGTTCGGATTTCAATGCCTTCAACAGCCGCGAGCACTTTGGTGATCTCGCTGCGCGGATGCAATTCGATGCCCGTCGTGCCGCTGACGCGCTGCTGGTAGAGCAAGCGATACAACTGATCGAGCAGATCGGAATCGACCACGGCATAGTTGGTATTTCGAAAATTGTGAACGATCGCATTCCGGCGCTCGTCCGGCTGGGCGTAGATAAAATCCGTGTAATCCGGATTGAAGATTTCGTTGACGAACGGACTGCTGTCGGACGGTTTTAATGCATGGCCGCGAAAGATCAGGTCAATGTTCGGTGCGGAAAACGGTTTCGAAGATCGACCGTCACCTCGACCGCGCTCTGCCCTCCCCCGACAACGGCCACGCATGCCGCCTTGCCGCCGAGGCCGGCGGACTCGACCGTATCGAGGTAGCGGCTTGAGTGGAACAATCTGGAATCGTCGGCGATTTTCGCGAAGACCTGCGGGATATTGGGCTTACCTCCCGCCGCCACGACAAGGTTCTTCGCAAGCCGCACCGTTTCACCGCCGGCGAAGTTGCGTGAATAGACCCGCAACGAATTCACCGACTGCCCCGCTGTTACGGGTTCGATGGCAACGACGGCTTCGCCGTAAGCCGCTAGTGACTTGAACTGCGCTGCCACCCACCGCAGATAATCGTTGAATTCCATCCTGCTCGGATAGAACGTCCGACAGTTGATGAAATCCTGCAAGCGGCCGTGCTTGTGCAGATAGTTCACAAAGGTGAACGGACTGGTCGGATCACGCAACGAAACCAGATCCTTGAGAAACGAGATCTGCATATCGCTACCCGGCAAAAGCATGCCGCCATGCCAGGTAAATTGGCGCTGCCTCTCGACGAAGAGAGGAGTGCATTTCAAGCGTGACCTTCTGGCGCACTCGTCCAGCGCGATCGCAAGCGCGAGATTGGACGGACCGAATCCGACGCCAATGACGTCGTGCTCGATGGCAAGCTGATGAGACATAAAGCTGCGCTCCGTTCGCGCGTTAGGCTGTGGGTGCCGGACCGGCCGTCGCCGGTAGCCACAGCCGGTCACCAAAGAAGCGCTCGCGCAGCAGCATGACCAGGGTGGCCCGCTTGTGTGGAAAATCGAAGTTCTTGATCCTCGCGAATCCCGAGAGTTCAAGGTTGCGGAGTTGCTGCGAATGCGCCGCCGCCGGCTCGCCGACGATCCGCTGGGTTCGGCAATCATCCAGGAACATGTAGTGCATCAGCGAGGGCAGCCATGCGCTGATGTAGCGGCGTCCCCGATAGGCGTCCTCTCCGACGACAACGTGCCAGCCGCGATCGTAATCATCGGCATCGTAAAACGGCGCGATACGGTTTTCCTTGGCCCAATAGACCTCGAAATAGCCGAATGGCGCGTCGCCGAAGCAGCCGATCAGCGGCAGCATGTGCGGATCGGCCAGAATAGTGGACAGATACTTGCGATGCTTTTCCAGTTCGCCGGCTTCGTCCCAGAAGGCGTCGACGCGAGGATCGTTCATCCAGCGGTGCAGCAAATGAAGATCATCATTCAGATCCGCGACACGGAACGAGATGATCTCGGAGAGCCAGGGGATGAAGCGGGCATACACCATCCCCGCCGGCTTTTGCGGGCGTCGCGGATGCCGTTTGCCGTCCGTCATGACGTGCAGTTGCGGCATTGGCGACCGCTCGGCATCGACCAGCCAGTTGTCACGACGCTGCATGACCAAATCCGGAAGCAGCACGAGGTTGCTTCCGGCCACGACAGCGAGGCCATCGTCGAGCAATTCGCGCGCAATCGGTTCCCGGACCGAATCCAGAAGAATCCGGTTGAGACCCGGGCGCCATCCGAACATTGCCTCTGCAGCCGCTGAAACCGCCCGCACCGCAAGCCGCGGATCGTCGGGAGCATCAAGCATCTTCAGATGATCCAGCTGCTCATCGAGACGCAGACGCATCATCGTAGCGCCACCAGCAACGACCCGCAGCTCCGCACCGTCTTGAAGGACCGTCGCGGCGGCGCGCGGCCCGACCGGAAACGCATGAATATCTTTCGCGGAGCTCGACGTTTTGTTCATCCGGCACTCGTATTACGTGATTGCTTCAAACAAGACGCGATCTTCGCTCACGCACGCGATGTAAATCACTCCCGTGCAGGATGACAAGGAATGCCAACGCACCCAGTTTAGATTCCTTACAAAACCAATGAATGACCGGGCCGGGACGTTGCATGCCCTACTCAAGGCCGGCGCCGGTGGTGCCGGAACTTAGATTCAAATTTTTCGGGAGAATAAAACAGGTCTAAAGAGGCGCATCGGTTGGAACAGATGACGGCTCCATGACGTAATGGGGCCTCGCCTCGCCAGCGACAATCTTGCCATGCCGGAGCCGCACAAGGTGGTCCGCCGCGCCAAAATAACGGTCGTCATGTGAGATCACGATGATCGTCTTGCCCAGGCGCTTCAGGTCGGGCAGCAATTCGGTGTAGAAGATGTGCCGGAACGCCGGATCCTGATCCGCCGCCCACTCATCGAACACCAGAACGGGCCGCTCCTCGAGCCAGGCATTCATCAGAGCCAGCCGCTTGCGCTGGCCGGTGGACAGATCCGTTGTCGTGAATACGCCATTTTCAACCGAAACCTTGTGCGCGACCTCCAATCGCTCAAGGTACCGCTCGGCGATATCGGGCACCATTCCCGCTCCCTGCAAAAGATCTTCAAACAGGTAGTAGTCGGAAAAGATTGTCGTGAAGAGCTGCCGGTAGTCATCGCGGGTTTCCGTTACGACCGACAGGCCATCGCGAAGCACCGCGCCGCTTTGCGGGGCGTAAAGGCCCAGCAGCAGTTTGATAAGCGTGGTTTTTCCGCTGCCATTTTCGCCGACAATGAAAACGATGTCCCCCTGGCGGATGTGCAGGTCAATCGGGCCAAGCACGAAGGGATTGCTGCCGGGCACGGTGCGGAAGGCGTACGACACCCCGCGGAGTTCGATCGATTTGATCTTGGCCGATGCTTCCGGCGCGGTCGAAGGCGCAGCCAGCAAATCCTGTTCAGGCGTGGAGAACTGTTCCGAGAGCTCGGCGATGCGGCGCATCGCCACCTGTGCGCGGCCGAGCGCGGGCAGAATACCTATAACCTGGTCAATAGGACCCCGCATATAGAGCAGCACCAGCACAAAACCGCTGGAGACCGAGGCGGGACTGTCCGGCCACAGGAATGGGCGCAGCGTCAGCGCCACGCCGATCACCACGAAGAACAGCATCGTGCCGAAGGCACGTGCGGTGACGAAGAGATTGATCGACTTGATCTGCACCGTGCTGATCAGATCGACGGTACGCTGGAGCTTGTCGACATACACGCGCTGCCGGCGGATGCGGTTCAGGCGCAATTCCTTCGCGCCCTCCGCGATCGCCCGGTAGTGCTTCTGCAACTCATCTTCCGAGTCGCGGGCGGCATTGAAGCCCCGAACCCCTCGCGTTCGCGCAAAGGCATGCGCCAGCGAACCCAGGATGATGACCAATCCCGTGATCAGAAACAGCGGCCACGACAATACCGCCAGGTAAACCATGCAGCCGAAAGTGATGACGACGGACACGAAGAAGGACGAAAAGAAGAACGCGAAATCGCTGATCGTGTCGACGTCCTGGGTGAGAACCGGGATCAGGCGATGGGTACGATAAATCTCGAGTTGGTCGATCGGGGCGGCCAGAATCTTGGCCGCAAGCGACTTCCGAAGCTCGGCAATGATCCGCTGTCCGACATAATTGGCGCTTATATCGGAACCGATCGAACCAATCAGGATCAGCGAACACAGGCCCGCAAAGGCAAAAAGCAGCGTCACGACATCGCTCTGCGACGCATAGAGGCCACGATTGACGACCGCTAGCAGCCCCGCAACGCTGGCGCCGCCGACAATACCGAGGACGACGCCACCGAGCACAATCGGCCAATACGGCCGCAGGAGATGCAATATCTGCGCGGTCAGGCCGCTTGGTGGGATCATCATGAATGCCGCGCTGGATTATGGCTGAAGCGAACCTACACGGCCCGTCGTGACACGAACAGCCTTGCTGGAGTGATGCGAATACATGATGGCAGCATGGCTATTCCAGCGGTTATTTTCCGGTCTTTTTCGATCGATTCTAATTTGTGATCGGCAACGCGTTTAATAAAATGTCGGGTAGTACCCCCTTTGCATCGCAGCCGAAGAGCGCGTAGGACATGGATCCGGCCGCCGTATCGGACCGCGATACCCGGAAATCGAAGCGCTCGCAGGCCAGCATCGGACAGGCCCGACTGGAGCAGGCCCGACTGGAGAATGACTTTGGATTCGCTCGTCTCCGAAACCCGCATCCAGCTTGCCGATGCCGCCGGTCTTGCTGCCCGAATGATTGATCATCTGGCCGAGCATGACATCGCCTTCGAGGATCAGGGCGGCCTGATGGTGGCGAAACTGCCGTTTGGAACCAGCTCACTCGCCGTCGAGGCCGAGACACTCAGGATTCGTGTCGAGGCCAACGACAAGGGTCACCTCGAAATGCTGCGTTCGGTCGTAGCATCCCACGTCATCGAGTTCGCAGGCGACGAGGCACCGACGATCGTCTGGTCCGGCCATGAATCGGATGGCGGGACGTTGGCCAATTTCCGCGAGGTACGGCTGAAAGCGGCGATCGATCTCACGCCCCGCATGCGCCGGCTGACTTTCACCGGGGACGACATCACGCGTTTCCTGGATGACGATGACCTGCACGTCCGGCTGTACTTTCCACCAGAGGGCCTCGCCAAGCCTGAATGGCCGTGGCCTGCCGCGGACGGACGTATCATGTGGCCCGAAGCGGACCGCAGGCCTCTCACCCGCTACTACACGATCCGTCGCATCGATCTGCAGACCCGCGAGATCGACATCGATTTCGTGGTTCATGACCATGCCGGGCCTGGCTCCGCATTCGGGCTCAACGCGCGAGCCGGCGCCATTTGCGGCATGGCCGGCCCACTCGGGCGAGGTATTCGTCCGGCGCGCTGGTTTATGCTGGCAGGCGACGAAACCGCCCTGCCCGCCATCGCGCGCATCCTTGAAACACTGCCGGCGACGGCAATGGGCGAAGTCTTCATCGAAGTCGCCGACCAACTCGAGGAGGTTCCGCTGATCGCGCCAGCCGGCATGTCGGTTCGCTGGCTGCATCGTGGCGACCATCCAGCGGGGACAACGCAATTGCTGGTCGATGCCGTCAAGGCCCTGCGATGGCCCGATCACCGCGAGGTCTTTGCATGGGTCGCCTGCGAAGCGCAGGCGCTGAAGGCACTGCGAAACCATTTGCGCGATGAGCGAAAACTTTCCCGCGATCAGCACCTTGCGGTCGCGTATTGGAGCCTGCGCCAGCCATGACGTCCCAACGTCGCACACGTGGACCGGCCGGGCTGCGTTCTCTTTGCACCACATAATTCTACCAGGCGTTCCCCATGCACGCAGTTCTGCCAACCGAAACCGTCCCGGCGTCGCGCGACGCGGCCATGCCCTTGTTCGAACTGGACCAGGTCGGCTTCGCGGTGGCAGGCCGCGCGTTGCTCGAACCGCTGACCCTGACCCTTCCCGCTCGCAGCGTCGTCGGCCTGATCGGACACAATGGCTCCGGCAAATCGACCTTGCTGAAGATGCTGGCGCGGCAGCAGCCAAACTCCTCCGGTACGATCCGCTTTGAAGGGCGTCCATTGCGGGAATGGAGCGATCGGGAATACGCGCGAAAGGTGGCTTACCTGCCGCAGCAGACCCCGCCCGCCGCCGGCATGCTGGTCAAGGAGCTGGTCGCGCTCGGCCGTTATCCCTGGCATGGCGCGCTCGGCCGATTTGGCGATACCGACCGCAACAAGGTCGCGGAAGCCATGGCGCTCACCCACATCGAGCCGTTTGCGGACCGGCTCGTCGACACACTGTCAGGCGGCGAGCGCCAGCGGGTCTGGATCGCCATGCTGGTCGCGCAGGACGCCGAATGCCTGCTGCTCGACGAGCCGATTTCAGCGCTCGACATCGCCCATCAGATCGAGGTTCTGTCGCTGGTGCAGCAGCTCGCCCGTGAGCGCAACCTCGGAATTGTCGTCGTTCTCCACGACGTCAACATGGCGGCCCGCTTCTGCGACGAGATCATCGCGCTGCATTCGGGCAGACTGATAACGCGCGGAACGCCTGACAAGATCATGACGCCGGCCGAACTCGAAACCATCTACGGCATCCCCATGGGGGTGATGCCGTCTCCGGATCAAAGCCACCTCATCAGCTTTGCGCGGTGAACAGGCGGATCATCCGCCCTGCATTGCAGCGGGGGTCACGCGCGCCGCGGGCGCAATAGCCACACCAGATATGGACCGGCGAGCATCATCGCGAAGATGCCGGCCGGCATCTGGAACGGGAATATCACCATCCGCCCTGCCCAGTCCGCGAACACCATCAGGGTGCCGCCAATCAGCGCGGCCAGCGCTACCTGATGAATCGCGCGTTGCGCCCCCATCATCCGCGCCATGTGCGGCGCGATGAAGCCGACCAGACTTAGCAGCCCGACCATCAGGGTCGCGGTTGCCGTCAACAACGCGGTCAGCAGCATGATGATGATTCGGCTCCGCGCCAGGGATACGCCCACCGAACGCGAGGCCGCCTGACCGAGCGGCAGGATATCGAGCCAGCGCGACAACATCGGGACCAGTGCCAGCAGGATAATCGCGGCGATGGCCAGTATCGCAGCCTCGGTCGGACCGATCTGATAAAGCGATCCCGCCAGCAACGACAGAAGCATGCCGATGCGGGGGTCACCGGTTGCAAGCACCATGGCCATGATCGCGCCGAACGCCGCGCTCATGGCGACGCCCGCCAGCAGCACACGCTCCGGGCTGAATTCGGATCGCCGGCTGAACAGCAGAACCAGGCCGAGCACGCTGAAGGCGCCGATCGCCCCGGCTGCGATCTGCGCCGCGCGGGTGTGAGAGGGCAACGCGTACAGCAGGACTAAGACACCCATCGCGGCGCCATAGCTGATTCCCATCACCTCTGGAGCCGCCATTGGGTTTCCGGTCATGCGTTGCAGCAGCGTGCCGGCCACCGCCAGCGTGGCCCCCGCAGCCAAGGCCGACACCACGCGCGGCCAGCGCCACGGCAGAAACTCCTGGATGCCGGCCAGACCGCTCCAGCTCCAGCCCTCTGAACCGACCCCGACCGCAAGCGCGATCCAGACCACGAGCAGCAGCAAGGCCAGACCGAACAGGATCACCCGCCAGGGATGGTCGAGACGTGGTGGAACGGATGGCGTGAGGTTTCCCACCGGCGCGGTGGCCCGAAGCCGCGGCAGCAACAGCAGCAACATCGGCGCACCGATCAGGGCGGTGGCGGCGCCAGCCGGCATTTCGCGATAGCCGGGCGGGATCAGCAGCACAAGCTCATCCGTCAGCCACAGCAGCAGCGCGCCGCAAAGTGGCGCCCAAATCAGCCGGTCACGAAAACGGCGCGCTCCTGACAGCATGACGATGGCCGGCGCGGAAAGGCCCACGAAGCCCATCACGCCGACCACGCTGACAACCGAAGCGCTGAGCGCGATCGCGATGCCAAGCGCGCAGACCCGCGCGCCGGTCAATCCAAGGCCGAGATTGCGCGCGGTCTCGTCGTCGAAGCCGAGCAAGGTCAGCGGGCGGACCATCGCCGCGATCAGGAGGAAGGAAATGATGAAACGCGGCGCAAGGAACGCGACGTTGTTCCAGTCCTGCTGATTGAGGAAACCCGCGCCCCAGATGAACAGGCCGATGAGGTATTCGTGGTTCAGCAATATCAGGGCCTGGGTCGTCACCGCGCAATAATAAGCAACGATCAGCCCGGCAAGCACCAGCACGACCGGCGATAGCGCACGGCGCCAAGTGAGACCGAACACGCACAGGAACGCAGCGAATCCGCCCAGCAACGCAATCCACTCACGGCCGAAGGTGAGCAGCGACGGCGCCCATAAGGTTGTCACGGACAGCGCGAGATAGGCTCCGTTCAGGACACCAAGGGTGCTCGGTTCAGCAAGCGGATTGCGCAGCACCTGCTGACAGACCGTTCCTGCGAGGCCCAGCGCTGCGCCGGCCAGCAGCGCCACCGCTATGCGCGGAAACACCGTGTAATGCACCAGCATCTGCTGCGGATCGTTGATCTCGGGGCGCCACAGCACCGGCAACCATGCGTTGGCCGGCAGAAACCCCGACAGATGCCGCCACGTCAGCGCAGCCGCTACTGCAAACAGCAGCCCGATCAGCACCGCCGGGTGCATCGCGATCCCGGAGCGGGCGGGCAGCGCCTCAACCTTGCTCATTTTTTTCCTGCGGCAGACGTTCGGCGAGAAGGCGGGCGAAGCGCTCAGCTGCCGGCACGCCGCCATAGAAGAATTGATTTCCCAGCACCGTCAACCGCCCCGACCGTAGGAACGGCAGGGTTCGCAACACCGGGCTCGACGTGAGCAGAGCTTCGATATCCGCGACCCGCGAACTCATCAGGATCAGCCGCGCATCCGGCACCGCCGCGAGCACTTCAAGGCCGACGCTGGTATGTCCCCACGGACCGCTCTGCCCGGTCCATGCGTTCTTCAATCCGAACTGGTTCAGCACCTCCTGATAGAGGCTGTTCGGACCGAACACCAGCGCACGATTGCGCGCGATCTCGCTGACAAGATAAAGCGGCTTGCCGCCGCGGTTGCGAAGCTGCTCACGGTAACCGGCCATCGCTGCATCGAAGCGCGCGAGATAGGCTTCGCACGCGGCCTGCACGCCGACCCGCTGTGCGAGCTCCATCGTCGAACTGCGCGCGGTTTCCAGAGGATGGCGACCGGGCCTGAAAATCGTGAAAATCTCGACCGGGGCGATCAGCTTGAGCCGGGGTATTGCCGCAGTGATACTGGGATCGATGATGATAATGTCAGGCGCGAAACTCTGCAGCAGCTCGAGATTCGGCTCCGAACGCAGGCCGATTTCCTGAACGCTTGACGGGACGGCGGGCTCGACGACGAGCCTGCCGTAGCGCTCGATCTCCGGAACCACGAGCGGCACGACCCCTAGCGCGAGCAGCGTCTGTGCACAGGCCCAACCGAGCGCGGCAACGCGCGGCCCGGGCTGTGACGTGGCGGCTTGCGTGGCGCAAAGCGGCCAGTTGCCGAGCAGCACGCCTCCGCCGAGGCTCACGCCTGCGGTGAGAACGGCGCGGCGTGACGGCCGGCGATCTGAGGCAATGACAGGCTTTTTGTTCATGGAAATCGGCTCAAAGAGCTCTCGCGGCCAAGGCAGGGGACGGAAGGCCATTATGACATACCTTCAATCCTCGTGTCCGTCCAAGCCCTGGCGCTGGAGGCGCTAAAAGCGTTTGCCAGGGCCCGCCCGATCGCCGCCTGCGCCTGCAAGGCATTGGCAACGACATTTCCCATCCGCAAAAACTCATGGATCATGCCCGGATAGATCTGGAGATCGACGGCAACGCCGGCGGCGCGAAGCCGTGCCGCATAATCCCGCCCCTCGTCCACCAGCGGATCATATTCGGCAAGCACAAAAAGCGCCGGCGCCAGCCCGGAGAGATCGTGCGCGGCCAGCGGCGCAAAGCGCCAATCGTCGCGGTCGGAATCGTCGCGGAGATATTGCCGGAAGAACCAATCGACGGTGTCCCGCTCGAGCAGAAAGCCCGAGCCATACCGGTTATAGGAATCCGAGGTCTGCCGTGCGCTCAGGCCTGGGTAGGCGAGAACCTGCAGAACGGGCTGCGGCAAGCTTGCGTCAGCCTTGGCTGCGATCGCCAGTGCTGCGGCAAGCGTCCCACCGGCGCTATCGCCGCCAACAGCAACGCGGCCCGCGTCCAGCCCGGCCGCCTCCCCCTCGCGACCGATCCAGGCCAGCGCATCGACGGCATCCTCGAACGCCGTCGGAAATTTATGCTCCGGGGCAAGCCGATAACCAATCGACAGCACCGCCGCACCGCTATCGGCGGCGAGGCCGCGGCACAAGGGCTGATGCGAATCGAGACTTCCGACGACAAAGCCGCCGCCGTGCATATAAAGCAGAACGGGCGTGGGATCTTGCGCGTCCGGCTCCCGCGGGGCGTACAGCCGCGCGGCGATGGCCTCCCCATCGCGCGTCGGCAGAGAGAGCTGGCGTTCAAACGCCAGCGCCGGAGGGTCGACGTCGAGCAACGGCGAAGAAGCGTCGAAATCCGCGCGTGCCTGTATGGCGGTCAGTTGCGGAAACGGAACGCGTGCACCGCTTTCGGTCCCAAGCTGGACCATCTCGAGGAGCGCTGCGATATCGGGATCAAGGCTCATGCGATCGTTCACTCCGCGGGTTCCGGCACCTGGTCCTGCGACGTTGTCGATGTCGCCTCCGGAGCCAGCAGCGCGCATATCTCATCGAGAAAATCGGCATCCCTGAGGATCGTAAAATGGTTGTCGCCAACAATGCCGCGATCAACGGCATTCGGGAGCTGCGTCTCCAGCCGATCGCGCTGCGTCAGGCGACCTGACGTCCACCAGCACAACGGCGCGGCCGCGAGACGACGCGGCGGCGCGGCGTTCTGCGTCAGGGTTTTCAGGTGCCGCCCGACTGCAAAGGCGCTCGACAGATCGTCGATGCCGAGCAGAGTGTCGTCCGGCAATGGTCCCTGCACCTCTTCCAATATCTGCGCGGCCAGACGCCGGACGCTTGCGGACGTCTCTGGCGCGCCGTCGCGTTTCGCTGCTTCCACGTGCGGATGGATACGGCCGGATGCAGCGTTCGGAAGAACGGCCGACAGCAATCCCGCGAGATCATCGGCCCAGTGGGCTACGGCTTCCTGCCGGTTCGATCCGCCGTGCGTCCGCAGCACGAAGCTGTCGACCAAGGCGAGACGATCCACACGTTCACCGCTTCGTTCGAGCTCGGCTGCAACAAGGCTGACGAGAAGCCCTCCGAGCGACCAACCGATCAGGCTGTACGGACCGCGGGGCTGCACCTGTCTGATCTCGCGCGCATAATCCGCAGCCATCGCCTCGAGCGACCTATCACTCCACGAACCGTCGACAAGCATCCGGGATTGCAACCCGATCACCTGCCGGCGCCCTTGGAGGCGCCGCGCCAGCGGTCCATAATCGAAGGCGGTGCCGAAACCACCATGCACACAGAACACCGGATGCATTCCAGGAACCGCAACGCTCAGCGGCAGCAACGCCGACGGCGCCGCTGCAGCGGCGGGAGCCACGTCGCCGGTATCTGCCAGCAGCGCCCGGATCGTCGGCTTCTGCAGGAGATCGCGAAGCTTGATCTCGATGCCGAAGCTCTTGTCCTGACGCAACCTGGCAACGACCTTGAGGCTGAGGATCGAGTTGCCGCCCAGTTCGAAGAAATTGTCGGTGACGCCGACTTGCGGCAGCTTGAGTATGTCGGCCCACAGGCGCGCCATCGCGGTTTCCGCAGCCCCCTGCGGAGCAACGAAGCTTCGCGCCGCGGTATCGGGCGCCGGCAGCGCGCGCCGGTCGATCTTTCCGCTCGACATCACCGGCAGGCGATCAAGCACCATGATCCGTGCCGGCACCATATAGACCGGCAATGTCCGCCTCAGGAAATCGGTCAATCTGTCGACCAGCGCCTCGGCAGGTGCTCCTGACGAGGCCTTTGCCGCCTTCGGCGCGACATAGGCAACGAGCTGGCTTCCGGCAACGCCCGGCAACGCCACCACCGCCGCTTGCTCGATCTCCTCGTGCCGAAGAAGCGAGGTCTGGATCTCGCCAAGTTCGATCCGGAAGCCGTTGATCTTGACCTGGTCGTCGCTGCGGCCGAGATATTCAATGGTGCCGTCTTCGCACCATCGCGCCAGGTCGCCGGTGCGATAGAGTCGTGCTCCCGGCGCCGCTGCGAACGGGTCCGGCACGAAACGTTCGGCCGTCATGCCCGCTTTTCCCTGATAGCCGCGCGCCAGCCCAAAGCCTCCGAGATAGAGCTCTCCTGCAACGCCGGCGGGAATGATATTTAGCGAGCTATCGAGAATATAGGCGCTGCGATCACCGACCGGCAGACCGATCGGCGCGTAGGGCGTATCGCATTCGGCGGCGCCATCGACCTTCCAGACCAGGGGCGTGACCACGGTTTCGGTCGGACCATAACCGTTGATCAGGATGCGCGGCTTCAGGACGCGCTTGACCTTGTCAAAGCCAGCCTTCGGCATCGCCTCGCCGCCGAAAGAATACAGTTTGACCGGCGGCGGGTTGCCCGCCTGCTCGACCCATTCCGCGACTTGCTGAAGATAGGCGGGCGGCAGGCCGATATGGCTGACGCCATGCGCATGCAAAGCTTCGACGGTTTGTTCCGGCGTCCACAGCTCCGCATCGCGCATCAGCAGCCGCGCGCCGTGCGACAGCACCGTCAACCAGCGCTCATGGGCGCCGTCGAAAGCCAGCGACAGGAAATGCAATTCGCACGAGCCATCGTCGATCTCGTAGAGGCTTCCCGTGACGTGACAGTGCATGGCGAGCGGCCCGTGAGCAACCGCCACGCCCTTTGGCGTCCCGGTCGAACCGGAGGTGTAGATCAGATAAGCGAGGTTTTCGGGGTGCAAATCCGGTTGCGGCGCATGGTGGGGGCCCGCATCGAGATCGAATGTGGAAAGAGAGATTCTTTCAACATTGTCCAGGTCCTCTTCGAGCTGTCCCGTCAGCAGGAACGAAATCCCGGCATCGCGCATGACAAACTTGCGTCGCTCGGACGGAAGCTCCGGATCGAGCGGAACGTACGCCCCGCCCGCCTTGAGGACGGCGAGCAGCGCGACCATCGTGGCTTCGGTTCGCTCGACCACGACGCCGACCCGCTGCTCGGGCTTGAGCCCGCGGCCAATCAGGTGATGGGCAAGACGATTGGCTTTGGTGTCGAACGCTCCGAACGAGAGCACGTTCCCGCCGATGGTAAGCGCCGTTCGTTCCGGGTGATGCTTCGCATGTGCGCTGATCGCCTCATGCACCAGCGGCAATGCGACGGCAGGCACCGCGTGGCGATTGCAGTTATCGGCAACACCAGCATCGACCGTCGTGACCGGATCGATGCCGCCAAGCAGCACCGAAGCATCCCGCGTCAGCGCCGCCAGCAGATGCTCGAACTGCATCCTGATCTGCTCGGCCTGCGCTGGCGTAAAATGGCTCGGCATATAGGTGTATTCGACCTGAAGCGTTTCCTCGACGAGCACCGACAGGTCCATCGGATAGTTCGTCACGTCGACATTCTTCAGGCCACCGAACTGCAGCGAGCCATCCCCCTTCTGCAGCATGCCGCGTTCGATCGGATAGTTTTCGAACACGATGATACTGTCGAACATCGTCTGGCCGCCGCGGCCGGCCCAGCTCTGAATGTCGTAGAGCGGCGTGTGCTCATAATCCCGGATCGCCAGGTTGCGATCCTGAAGCGCCCGCAGCCATTCTCCGACTGTGCTTGCCAGCGACGGCGATTCGATCACGGGCAATGTGTTGATGAAGAGACCGAGCATCTGCTGCGATCCGTCGAGGCTTGCCGGGCGACCGGCGACGGTGACGCCGAAAGTCACGGCCTGCTGGCCCGTATAGCGCTGCAGCAACAGCGCCCACACGCCCTGGACAATGGTATTGAGCGTGATCCGCTCACGGCGAACGAACGCCTTCAACTGCGCGGTCGCCGTCTCGCCGAGCCGGGTGTAACAGCGCGCGTGACCGGAAGCCGGGTGACGACGAGAACCGAAGGCATCGGCGAGTTGCGTCGGCTCGTCAAAGGATTTGAGCTGTTCGCGCCAGAAGCGTTCAGCCGCTTGCGCGTCCTGCGCCACCAGCCAGCCGATATAGTCGCGGTAATGCGTCGGGTTCGCCGCGGGCGAGCCGCCGTAATAACGCTCCAGGACTTCGCCGACAAAGCGCGCCGAGCTCCAGCCGTCCATCAGGATGTGATGATAGGTCCAGATCAAGCGATAGAAGTTGTCCTCAAGACGCAGCAACCGGACCCTTTGCAGAGGCGGTGCCGAGAGGTCGAATTCAGCGGCACGTTCGCCGGCAAGAGCCGACGCAATTCGTTCGTCGCTGACGGGTTGCCCGCGCCAGTCTTCCTGTTCGAACGGCGCGGCTGCGTCGCGATAGACGGCTTGCAGCGGCGAGCCGGATAGCTCCCGCCACAGGAAGCCGGTCCGGAGCATCGGATGACGCGCGGTCACGTCTTGCCATGCCGACCGGAAGCGTTCGGGATCGAGCCCACGGATTTCAACGCTGACCTGATTGACGTAAACGCCGCTGCCGGCATCACGCAGGCTGTGGAACAGCATGCCCTGCTGCATCGGCGACAACGGGTAGATGTCCTCGATGCGGCTCCAGTCGAGAGCGAGCTTTTCGAGCTGTTCGCTCCTCAGTCCTGAGAGCGAGCCCCGCACCGGCGCCGGCGCTTCCGTTGGCGGCCGAACCTGCCGGGATATCGCCGCAAGCGTTTCGATTGTTTGATGCTGAAAGCAGTCGCGCGGCTCGATCAGGACGCCTTCGCGGCGCGCGCGGCTCACCATTTGCAGCGAAATGATCGAGTCCCCGCCGAGCTCAAAGAAGTTATCGGTGACGCCGATGTTGGGTTGGCGCAGCAGGTCGGCCCAGATCGCGGCCAGCGCCGCTTCGGTTGGCGTGCGCGGCGCGACATGCTCGGCGGCGCCGAGCTGATCCGGCGCCGGCAGCGCCTTGCGATCGATCTTGCCGTTCGGCGTCAGCGGCAAGCGATCCAGCACCACGATACGAGCAGGCACCATGTAATCCGGCAGCACCGATGACAGCGCCGTCTTGAGCGCCAAGCCGTCCAGCGACGCCTCGCCGCTGACATAGCCCACGAGTTGGCGGCCAGCGCCAACCTCGCGCGCCACCACCACGGCTGCGCGCACCGCGGCCTGCTCCATCAGCCGAGCCTCGATCTCGCCGAGCTCGATCCGGAAGCCGCGGATCTTCACCTGGTGATCCGAGCGGCCGATATACTCGATCACGCCGTCGGCCCGCCACCGCGCGACGTCCCCGGTGCGGTACAGCCGTGCCCCGGGAGTGCCAAACGGATCGGGAATAAAACGTTCCGCCGTCAGCGCGCCGCGCCGCCAATAGCCGCGCGCGAGTCCCTCGCCGCCGATATAGAGTTCGCCGGCAACCCCGACCGGCGCAAGGTTGAGATCATTGTCCAGGATGTGCAGCGTGGTATTGCCGATCGGGCCGCCCAGCACTGGCCTATCGTCTTGCGCGTCGAGGCGATGACGGGCCGACCACACCGTGGTCTCGGTCGGGCCGTACAGATTCCAGACCTCGCCGGCCTGCGCTACCAGCCGACGCGAAAGATCCGGCGGCAGCGCCTCGCCGCCGCACAGCACGCGGCAGCTTTGCGGAAGCTGTGGCCCGTCGTGATCGAGCAGCATCCGCCAGGTCGACGGCGTCGCCTGGATCATCGTCACACCTTGGGCCGCCACCATCGCCTTGAGCTGGCCCGGATCATGCGCCGCGGCACGATCCGCCAGCACGACGCGCGCCCCCAGCGTGAGTGGCAGCCACAGTTCCAGCACCGCAATGTCGAACGACAGCGAGGTCAGGCCCAGCACGCGGTCCTGTGGCGTCATTCCCGGCTGTTCCGCCATCGTCGCCAGAAAGTTCGTCACCGCGTCGTGGCGGACCATCACGCCCTTGGGCAGGCCGGTCGAACCCGAGGTGTAGATCACATAGGCCAGGCTCTCGGGATGGATCGTGAGATCAAGATTGTCGGCATTACCACCCTCACCGCCAGCCGCCTCGTCGAGCAGCCACGCCTCGGCGCCGGTTTCCTTGAGCACGGGAGCAAACTGCTCCAGCAACGACGTCTGCGTCAGCACCAGCGCTGCGCCGCTGTCGCGCAGCATGTGGGAAAGCCGCTCCGGCGGATAATCCGGATCGAGCGGCAGATACGCCCCGCCCGCCTTCAGCACCGCCAGCAGCGCCACCATCATCGCGACGCCGCGCTCCAGCGCCAGACCGACCACCACGTCCGTCCCGACGCCGTAATCCCGCAAGTCACGGGCCAGCCTGTTGGCCCGCTTGTTCAGCTCGCCATAGCTCAGCGCCGCATCGCCAAACACCAGCGCGATCGCATCCGGAGACCGGCGGACCTGCTCTTCGAACTGCGCGACAATTCCCCGGCGTGGTTGGTCACGACGGGTACTGTTCATGCGCAAAAGCAGCGCCTCATCCACAGGATCGTTCGCCGCGATCATACCGACCGGTCGATCCGCATCAGCGCTCAACGCCTCCAGCAACCGCACGAAGGCGGCCTGCAGCCGCGCCACCTGCACCTCGTCAAAATGCTGGCGCTGATAGTTGAGCACCAGCCGCAGCCGCTCATCGAGACCGACGCTCGCGAACAGCGGATAGTTGCTGGTCTCGGTGATCCTTGTCTCGCCGACACGGACGCGCTGGTTCTTCTCCTTGAGCGCACTGTCGACCGGATAATTCTCGAACACCAGGATGCTGTCGAACAGCGGCCGTCCGGGACGTCCCGCCAGGCGCTGGATTTCATAGAGCGGCGTCCAGCCGAATTCGCGCATGGTCAGATTGCGATCCTGCAGCTCGCGCAACCATGCGCCGATTTTCTGCTGCGGACTGACGCTGTCGACGACCGGCAAAGTGTTGATGAACAGGCCCACCATGTCTTCGGCGCCTGCGAGCTCCGACGGCCGCCCCGACACGGTGACGCCGAAGCAGACCGCGCCCTGCCCGGTATGCTGACGCAGCAATTGCGCCCAAGCGGCCTGCACCAATGTGTTGAGCGTCACGCGCTCCCGGGCTGCAAATTGCTGCAGCCGCGCGGTCAGCGCGACGTCCATTTCCAGCGCCAACGCACCGTGACCCGGCGTTGCTCCGCTCGAGCGTTCCGGCGAGCCATCCGAGAGTAGACCCGGCTCCCCTCGTTCCGCCATCGCCGTGCGCCAGAACGCGGCTGCAGCGTCGCGATCCCTGTTCTGCAGCCAGCCGGTGTAGTCCCGATAGCGGCGCTGCAAGGCTGGCAACCGGCCATCGGCGCTGTATTGCAACACCTCGGCGATCAGCCGCGCCGAACTCCATCCATCGAGCAGGATGTGATGATGGGTCCAGATCAGCCAGTGACGGTCTTCTCCCAAACGAACCAGCCGGACCCGCTGCAAGGGTGGCCGCGACAGGTCGAAGCCTTCGAGGCGTTCCTGCCGCGAAACGTCCGAAAGCGCAGCATCCAGTCCGGATTGCTCCAGCACCGCAAGGCGCGCGCGCCAATCCTCCTCGATGAACGGCACCTCGGCGTGGCGATAGACCACCTGTTGCGCCGAACCCGACAGGTCGCGCCAGACAAACCCGGTGCGCAGCACCGCATGGCGGTCGCTGACCGCCTGCCAGGCCAGACGAAGCTTGCCGGCATCAAGGCCGTGTATTTCGGCGGCAACCTGGTTGACATAAAGTCCGCTAACGCCGTCGTGCATCGCATGGAACAGCATGCCCTGCTGCATCGGCGACAACGGATAGACATCCTCGATCTGGCGCCAGTCGAGTTCCAGCCGGTCGAGATCGGTTTGGCTGAGCCCGGACAACGCCACATCCGACGGCGTGATTCCGCAGGCACCGCTGGTGCAGTGATCGACCAACTCCCGCAGCGCCGCCTCATACAACGCGGCCAGCCGCTCGACCGTCTCGCGCCGATAGCGCTTGCGGCCGAAGCCGAACGACAGCCGCAGCTGCCCCTCGCGCACCGTGCCGTTGACGCTGAGCCAGCGCCGCAGAGGGCTCGATGCGCTGCGCGAGGGGCCCGCACTTTCGGGCGCCATGGCGAACGCCTCTCCCGCGCCGCCGTCGATCTGGCCGAGATAATTGAACGTGATCTTCGGCTCCGCCGCTTTCGACAACGCCGCGCGCTGCTCTTCAGAGCCGAGATAGCGCAGCACGCCGTAGCCCAGCCCACGACCGGGAATGGCGCGAAGCTCTTCCTTCACGGTCTTGATCAACAACGACGGATCCTGCGAGCCGCCGGCCAGACGCACGGGAAACGCGGTCGTAAACCAGCCGACCGTACGCGAGATATCGATATCGCCGAACAGATCCTCGCGGCCGTGACCTTCCAGTTCGACCAGAACATCATCCTGTCCGCTCCATTGCCAAACGGCGCGCGCGAGACCAGCGAGGAGAAGATCGTTGATTTGCGTGCGGTAGGCGGTAGGAGCGTCCGTCAGCAGGCGCTGCGTCAGTTCTGCGTCGAACGACAGCGAGATTTCGTCGGCGTCGGCGATGATGTCGATGCCGCCGTGATCGTCGTCGCACGGAAAATCAGCCCGTCCGTTTCGCTCGATCCAATAGGGTAATTCTGCCGGAAGTTCGGACGACGACGCATAAGCCTCCAGCCGGGCACCCCACAGGGAATAGGCATGGCTCTTCGGCGGAAGCGCAACCGTGTTGCCTTGCGTCAACTGGCCGTACGCCGCCGCGACGTCTTCCAGCAGCACCCGCCACGACACGCCGTCCACAACCAGATGATGGATCACGATCAGCAAGCGCTGGCTGCCGTCGGCGACATCGATGCCAACCGCACGCAACAGCGGCCCATTGGCCAGCGACAGGCTTGCCTGCGCCGACGATGCAAGCGCCGTGACGGCTTCGCCATCAACCGCGCTTCGGACCCACAACAGCTCAGCCACGTCCGGCGCGGCGTCATGCTCCCCGCGCCACACGCCGTCCCTCGCTTCGAAGCGAAGCCGCAACGCGTCGTGATGGGCCAGCACGGCCGCTATCGCGCGTCCCATGACCTCCCAGTCAAGCCGGTCGTTCGGCCGCAGCAGCACCGCCTGGTTCCAGTGATCGCGTTCTGTAACATCCTCTGCGAAGAACCGGGTCTGTATCGGCAGCAGACGATGCGAACCGGATACCAATCCCTGGTCGGCGCGCGTTTCGCTCAGTTGCTCGGTACGTGCCGCGAGCGCCAGGGCTTCCAGCGTCTGATGCCGGAACACATCGCGCGGTTCGATCAGGTAACCGGCGCGTCGGGCGCGGCTCACCATTTGCAGCGAGATAATCGAATCGCCGCCGAGTTCGAAGAAATTGTCGGATAGGCCCACGACAGGCCGGGCGAGCAGTTCGGCCCAGATCGCCGCGAGCGCCATTTCCGCCGGGGTACGCGGCGCCAGGTGCTCCGAGCCGGTGTCGATCGCGTCCGGCGCCGGGAGCGCACGGCGGTCGACCTTGCCGTTCGGCGCCAGCGGCAGCCGTTCCAGCGTCACGATTCGCGACGGCACCATGTAGTCCGGCAGAACGGACGACAGCGCCGCGCGCAAGTCCGTCCCGTCAAATTCGCCCGCCCCGCAAACGTAACCGAAGAGCTGACGTGCCAGACCCACCTCGCGCGCAACCACCACCGCGGAGTGTACGCCGGGCTGCTCCAGCAGCCGCGCTTCGATCTCTCCGAGTTCGATGCGGAAGCCGCGGATCTTGATCTGGTGATCGGATCGCCCGACATACTCGACGGCGCCGTCCGGGCGCCAGCGCGCCAGATCCCCCGTCCGGTACAGCCGCTCACCGGGACCGCCAAACGGATCCGGGATGAACCGTTCCGCCGTCAACCCCTGGCGCTTCCAATAGCCGCGCGCCAGCCCGACGCCGCCGATGAACAACTCGCCCGTCACCCCGGCCGGTACCAGGTTCAGCGAAGCGTCAAGGATGCGAATGGCCGTGCCCGGGATCGGTCGCCCGATCGGCACGCGCACCGCGCCGTCGTCGCGGCAATTCCAGAACGTCGCGTTGATCAGGGCCTCGGTCGGACCGTAGCGGTTGTCGAAGCGAACGTCGGGGAAGGCCGCGAGCACGCGCGCCTTCAACTCCGCAGACAAGGCTTCGCCGCCGGCAAACAGCCGTTTGAGCGTCACGCAGCGTTCCACCTCCGGCTCAGCAATAAAATGCTCGAGCATTGGCGGCACGAAATGCAGCGTCGTCACATCGTGGGCAACGACCGCGTCAATGAGAAGCCGCGGTTCGCGATGTGCACCCGGCGCGGCGATCGCAAGGCGCGCACCGACCGCAAGCGGCCACAAAATTTCCCACACCGACACGTCGAAGCTGAACGGTGTTTTCTGCAGCAGGGTCTCGCTGGCATCGAGGCGGTATTCCGCCTGCATCCAGCCGAGCCGTGCGGCCAGCGCGCCATGCGAGCAGGCGACGCCCTTTGGCATGCCGGTCGAGCCCGACGTGTACATCACATAGGCGAGACTCTCCGGATCAAGCGCGAGATTGAGATTGCACGCCGGCTCTGCTGCCCCGGCCTCATTCTCCACGTCGACTGCCCAGGCCTCCGCGGCCGATTCCGTCATCACAGGCGCGAGGCGTTCAAGCAGCCGGCTTTGAGTCAGCACCAACCCGGCGTCACTGTCGCGCAGCATATGCAGCAGCCGATCAGCCGGATAATCCGGGTCGAGCGGCAGATAGCCCGCGCCGGCCTTGAGGACGGCGAGCACACCAACGATCAATTCGACGCTGCGTTCCAGCGCGACACCCACCAGCTGGTCGCGGCCAATACCGCGGTCCCGCAACTGTCGCGCCAGACGATTGGCGCGAGCGTTCAACTCGCCATAGCTGACCCGTTGATCGCCGAAGACCAACGCAATTGAGGACGGTGAAGCAGCGGCGCGCGCCTCGATCTGGGCAACGATTCCGCCACCAAACTCCCGAATCTTGTTCGGTTCGATTGCGCCGCCACTCCAGGCGAGCATTTGCCTGACCTCATCGACATCGAGCCCGGTGAGTTCGCCAAGCGGAGCGGCCGCATCCGTCACGATCTGCGCGAGCAGGCGCGACAAGCAGGCTTGCAGATATCTTATCTGGTCCTGGTCGAACCGGCCGCGGTCATAGCGGAAACCGAGATTGATGCCGTCGGTCTTGGCGAATACCGCTACCGTAAGCGCATAATTGGTGATCGAGACCTGCACGACCCGTCCGAAACGCGAACCGCTTTCATTCTCGCCGCGCAGGGCCTCATCGATCGGATAGTTCTCGAACACCAGGATGCTGTCGAACAGCGGCCGGCCGGATCGTCCGGCCAGGCGCTGGATCTCGTAGAGCGGCATCCAGCCATGATCGCGCAGATCAATGTTGCGCTCCTGCAAGCCGCGAAGCCACGCACCGATTTCGGTTTGCGGGTTTGCCTGATCAACCACCGGCAGGGTGTTGATGAACAGGCCCACCATGTCCTCGGACCCAGCGATCTCCGCTGGCCTGCCCGACACCGTCGCTCCGAAACACACAACGCGCTGCCCGGTATGACGCCGCAACAGTTGCGCCCACGCACCCTGCAGGAGCGTGTTCAACGTCACACGCTCGCGCCTGGCAATCGCCTGTAATCTTGCGGTCAGATCAGGCGTGAGAAGCAGATCCAGCGAACCGTGACCGGCTGCACCTGTGCTCGAAGGTCCTCCCAGCACATCCGCCACGAAGCTCGGCTCGTCCAACTCGGCCAAGGCGGTACGCCAGAACGCCGCCGACGCGTCGCGATCCTGCCTTTGCAGCCAGCCGATATAGTCACGGTAACGGCCGTGCACGGCGGGCAATCGGCCGCCGCGTTCGTGCTGCAGTATCTCGGCCACCAGTCGCGCCGAGCTCCAGCCGTCGAGCAGGATGTGGTGATGCGTCCAGATCAGCCAGTGGCGGCCTTTCTCGAGTCTGATTAGCCGCACCCGCTGCAACGGCGCATGCGACAGATCGAAACCTTCGGCCCGCTCGGCCTGCGACGCCAACGCCAGCGCGGCCTCGAGTTCGCTGCGGTCCATGCTGGCCGCCCGCTCGCGCCAGTCTTCTTCGAGAAACGGCAGTGTCACATGACGATACACCACCTGCTGGGCCGCGCCCGCCAGTTCGCGCCAGGCGAAGCCGGTGCGCAGCACCGCGTGCCGGGCGCTTACTTCCTGCCAGGCCGCTCGCAGCCTGCCGGGATCGATGCCGCGGATTTCCAGGCCGACCTGATTGACATAGTTTCCGCTTTCGCCATCGCGCAGCGCATGGAACAGCATGCCCTGCTGCATCGGCGACAGCGGATAGATGTCCTCGATCTCACGACAATCGATCGTCGCAGTCAGAACGTCGAGGTCAGCCTGGCTCAAACGGGAGAGTTCGACGTCCGACGGCGTAATCCCATGCGCGCCGCCGGTGCAATGGTCCACCAGCTTCCGCAAGGCTGCCGCATATGACTCTGCGAGGCGTTCCACTGTTGCGCGCCGGTAGCGCTTGCGACCGAAACTGAACGACAGCCGCAGCAGTCCGTCGCGCACCTGGCCGTTGATGCTGAGCCAGCGGCCAAGCGGCGCGCTCGCACTGCGCGCAGCGCCGGCGCTCTCGGGCGCAACCTTGAACGAGGCCCCCTCACCCAGGCTCGCATCGAACTGGCCGAGATAATTGAAAACGATACGCGGCTCGGGGATTGCGGAAAGCGCATGGCGCTGCTCTTCGGTGCCGAGATAGCGCAGAATGCCATAGCCCAGCCCGCGCGCAGGGATCTCCCGCAGTTCTTCCTTGACCGCCTTGATCAGCGCAGCGTCGTCGCCCGAACCTCTAGGCAGGCGGACAGGGAACGCGGTGGTGAACCAGCCCACCGTGCGTGAAATTTCCGGACCCGGGAAGATGTCTTCCCGGCCATGGCCTTCGAGTTCGACAAGGATATCGTCTATCCCGCTCCAGCACGATACCGCGCGCGCCAACGCCGCCAGCAGCAGATCGTTGACCTGGGTCCGGTAGGCGGACGGCGCTTCCTTGAGCAGCCGCGTCGTCAGACCCGCGTCGAATGTCAGCGAGATTTCCTCGCCCTCGGCAACGCGATCGACGTCGCCATGATCGTCGTCGCAGGGCAGATCGGCGTTGGGCTTGCGTTCAAGCCAATATGGCAGTTCGGCCGCCAGTTCGACGCTGCCTGCATGCGCGTCCAAGCGCGCGGCCCAGGACGAATAGGATTGGCTCTTTCGCGTCAACGCAACGGAGGCCGCACCCTGCGCCATCTGGCCGTAAACCGATGCGACGTCTTCCAGCAGCACCCGCCATGACACACCGTCGATGACGAGATGATGCACCGATATCAGGAGCCGCTGGCTGCCGTCGGCAAGGTCCATTCCGACCACGCGCAACAGCGGTCCTTGCAATGACAGGCTCGCCTGGGCCGCTGACGCCAGCGCCGTCACCTCGGCCGCATCGCGTATGCCGCTTCGAATCCAGAATAGTTCCGATACCGAGGGCGCAGCGCCATAGGCCGCCCGCCAGACACCATCAATCTCTTCGAAGCGAAGGCGCAGCGCATCGTGATGCGCCACGACAGCGGCGACCGTGCGTTCCACGATCGCCCAATCCAGCCGCGACTGCGGCATCAGCAGCACAGCCTGGTTCCAGTGATGGCGTTCGCCGGCGTCCTCGCCGAAGAACCGCATTTGAATCGGCAACAGCGGATGCTCGCTGCCCACGAGAACCTTCTCGGGCTCGGCGTCCGGCACCGCCTGTTCCGTGCGCGCCGCCAGCGCCAGTTCCTGCAATGTCTGGTGCCGGAAAACATCACGTGGCTCGATCAGCAGGCCGGCCTGACGGACGCGACCCACCATCTGCAGCGAGATGATTGAATCGCCGCCAAGTTCGAAGAAGTTGTCGTCGACGCCAATCAGAGGCTGGCCAAGAAGCTCCGCCCAGATCGCGGCAAGCGTCGTCTCCGTCGCGGTGCGCGGCGCGACGTGTGCTGCGGCGGCGTGCATGTCGGGGGCCGGCAACGCCTCACGGTCCACCTTGCCATGAGCGGTGAGCGGCAGGCTTTCAAGTCTGATGATGCGGGCCGGCACCATGTAGTCCGGCAGCCCGTCCGCGAGCGCGGCGCGCATTGCCGTCTCGTCGGACGCCCCTTCACCACAGACATAACCCACCAGCTGATGGGTTGCCCCGGCGTCGCGGGCGATGACGACCGCCGATTGCACGCCGGGCTGACGCATCAGCCACGCCTCGATTTCGCCGAGCTCAATCCGGAAACCGCGAATCTTGACCTGATGATCGGAGCGGCCGAGATATTCGATCACGCCATCCGAACGCCATCGAGCCAGATCGCCGGTGCGGTATAGCCGCATGCCCGGCGTGCCAAAGGGATCGGGGATAAATCGCTCCGCCGTCAGCGCGCCGCGCCGCCAGTAGCCCCGCGCCACCCCTTCGCCGCCGATGAACAGTTCGCCGGTTACGCCGACCGGCACGATGTTCAGATCAGCATCGAGGACATAGGCAGACCGCCGGCCGACCGGGCGACCGATAGGCGCATAATTGCCCTCAATCTCTTCGCTGGCATCGACCTTCCAGACTAGCGGCGTTACGACGGTTTCGGTCGGGCCGTAACCATTGATCAACGCCCTTGGCTTGAGCGCGCGCTTGACCTTGTCGAAGCCGGCCTTCGGCATCGCCTCGCCGCCGAAAGAATAGAGCGAGACCGGCGGTGGATCGCCGCGCCACTCAGCAAAGTCGGCGAGCTGCTGCAGGTAAGCTGGTGGAAAGCCGGCATTGGTGACGCGCTGCTTGCGCATGACGTCCAGCGTCTGTTCGGCTGACCATAGATTCTCGTCCCGCATCACCAGCGCGGCGCCGCAGGTCAGCGCGGTCCAGAGCCGTTCATGCGCACCGTCGAACGTAAAGGACAGGAAGTGCAGTTCGCGGGAATGCCGGTCCATGTCGTAGAGGCCGGCAGTCACCTCGCAATGCATCGCGAACGGTCCATGCTCGACCGCGACGCCTTTCGGTAGTCCGGTCGAACCCGACGTGTAGATCACGTAGGCGAGGCTTTGCGCTGCCACGGCAATCGCAGGATCGCTCTCCGTCTCCTGATCGGGATCAACTACATCAAGCAGAACAACTTTGACCCCGGACGGTTGCGAGGTCAGCGCTTCACCGGCCGTATCCGTCAGCACAAAACGCACGCCGGCATCGCGCATGGTGGCGAGCTGCCGCTTGACCGGGTGGTCGGGATCAAGCGGCAGATAGGCCGCGCCCGTCTTCAGTACGGCCAGCAGCGCCACGACGAGAGATGGCGAACGTTGCGCCGACAGGCCGACCAGGTCGGAGCTGGTGACACCAAGACGGAGCAGTCGATGCGCAAGGCGGTTGGCGCGACGGTTGAGTTCGTCATACGAGATAACGTCGTCGCCGAAGACGAGCGCCGGCGCGTCTGGTGTTTGCGCGGCAAAGCGGGCTACCGTCTGGTGCACGGGTGTGAACGGCGTCGCCGAACCGGCGTCTGCTCCGTTCCAGCTCCTGATTTGAGTCAGTTCCTGCTCGCAAAGCAGCGCGATTCCGGCGATAGACTGCGACGAATCCTGAGCCATCGTTTTGAGGAGCGTGATCCAATGCGCCGCAAGGCGTTCGATCGTCGCCGCGTCAAACAGTGCCGTTGCGTAGGTGAATATCGCGCGTATCTCTCCTGACGGTCCCTCTTCGCTGTCGAGCGCCAGATCGAACTTGACGGTGTCGACATTGGGGTCGATTTTTTCGATCTGCAGGCCGGTCAGGCCGAGCGAATTGTCCGATGTCCGGCGGCGCTGGTGGTTGTAGAGAACCTGGAAGAGAGGATTCTGGCTCAGGCTGCGCTTGGGCTGCAGTACCTCCAATAGCCGCTCGAACGGAAGATCCTGATTCTCCTGGGCTTCGATCGTGGCTGCATGGACGGTTGCGATGAAGTCCGCGATTGCCGCGCGCCCGTCAAGCTGCGTGCGCAGCACCTGGGTGTTGACGAACAGTCCGATCATCCCCCGGGTCTCGTCCCGGTGACGATTGGCAACCGGCACACCGACGCCGATGTCGGATTGGCCGGTGTAGCGATAGAGCAGCAGCTTGAAGCTCGCCAGCAGGATAGCGAACAGCGTCGTCTTGTGCGTGCGCGCCAAAGCACGCAGGGCATCGGCGAGCCCCGGATCAAGCTCCATGCGAACCGCGGCGCCGGCAAGGTCGGGCTCCGCCGGCCGCGCCCGATCGATGGGGAGCTGCAGCACCGCAGGATCGCTAAGGCGCGTCGTCCAGTAATCGATCTGCCGCTCGCCGTCGACCACGCTCATCCAGAGCCGCTGCCAATCGGCATAGTCGATGTATTCAACATCAAGTTCGGGCAGCGCCGGCGCCTCGCCTCGCGCAACGGCCGCATACAGCTGCCAGAACTCCTCGACCAGCACCGCCATCGACCAACCATCGGCGACGATATGGTGCAGGCTGACCACGACAAACCTGTCGTCTTCTTCCAGCGTCAGCACTGCGACCCGCATGAGCAGGCCGGCCATGAGATCGAAGGGGCGCGCGGCTTCCTCGCGCGCCAGCAGGTGAGCCTGCTGTTCGCGGTCGCGGCCGTCCACCTTGACGTGCCTGATCTCGACCGGTTGCGGATCGAGCACGATCTGCTCGGCATCCCTGCCCTCTTGCCGAAACACCGTGCGAAGTGCGCTGTGCCTGACAACCAGCCTGTCGAACGCCTGCTGCATCGCATGCACATCGAGTTTACCGCGCACCCGCACGGTCGCCGAGATGTTGTAGGCGGCGCTGCCCGGATCCATTCGCCACAGGAACCAGAGGCGCGACTGCGCAAAGGAAAGCGGCGCGCGTGTCCGTTCCTGGCGCGCAATCGGCAGCATGGCCAGGTTAACGCCTTTGGCCGCCAGCTGCGTCAGGAACGCATGCTGCTTGCTCGCATCAAGGCGCATCAATCGCCGTGAGATGTCGCGAAGCTGCTGCTTCTGCGTGGTGGCGATGTCACTCATCGGAAAATTCGACTTCCTTCAACATGTCGAGCATCGCGGCGATGTCATCGCCGCGCTTGTCGACCTGAATCTCCGGGGCGAGGCTGGCAGCCATGGTTTCGACGGTCGTCATTTCAAACAGGCGGTTCAGCGGCAGGTCATGGCCGAGATCACGCTTGATACGGCTGATGAGCTGGACGGCGGCGAGAGAATCCCCGCCGAGCTCAAAGAAGTTATCGGTGACGCCGATGTTGGGTTGGCGCAGCAGGTCGGCCCAGATCGCGGCCAGCGCCGCTTCGGTTGGCGTGCGCGGCGCGACATGCTCGGCGGCGCCGAGCTGATCCGGCGCCGGCAGCGCCTTGCGATCGATCTTGCCGTTCGGCGTCAGCGGCAAGCGATCCAGCACCACGATACGAGCAGGCACCATGTAATCCGGCAGCACCGATGACAGCGCCGTCTTGAGCGCCAAGCCGTCCAGCGACGCCTCGCCGCTGACATAGCCCACGAGTTGGCGGCCAGCGCCAACCTCGCGCGCCACCACCACGGCTGCGCGCACCGCGGCTTGCTCCATCAGCCGAGCCTCGATCTCGCCGAGCTCGATCCGGAAGCCGCGGATCTTCACCTGGTGATCCGAGCGGCCGATATACTCGATCACGCCGTCGGCCCGCCACCGCGCGACGTCCCCGGTGCGGTACAGCCGTGCCCCGGGAGTGCCAAACGGATCGGGAATAAAACGTTCCGCCGTCAGCGCGCCGCGCCGCCAATAGCCGCGCGCGAGTCCCTCGCCGCCGATATAGAGTTCGCCGGCAACCCCGACCGGCGCAAGGTTGAGATCATTGTCCAGGATGTGCAGCGTGGTATTGCCGATCGGGCCGCCCAGCACTGGCCTATCGTCTTGCGCGTCGAGGCGATGACGGGCCGACCACACCGTGGTCTCGGTCGGGCCGTACAGATTCCAGACCTCGCCGGCCTGCGCTACCAGCCGACGCGAAAGATCCGGCGGCAGCGCCTCGCCGCCGCACAGCACGCGGCAGCTTTGCGGAAGCTGTGGCCCGTCGTGATCGAGCAGCATCCGCCAGGTCGACGGCGTCGCCTGGATCATCGTCACACCTTGGGCCGCCACCATCGCCTTGAGCTGGCCCGGATCATGCGCCGCGGCACGATCCGCCAGCACGACGCGCGCCCCCAGCGTGAGTGGCAGCCACAGTTCCAGCACCGCAATGTCGAACGACAGCGAGGTCAGGCCCAGCACGCGGTCCTGTGGCGTCATTCCCGGCTGTTCCGCCATCGTCGCCAGAAAGTTCGTCACCGCGTCGTGGCGGACCATCACGCCCTTGGGCAGGCCGGTCGAACCCGAGGTGTAGATCACATAGGCCAGGCTCTCGGGATGGATCGTGAGATCAAGATTGTCGGCATTACCACCCTCACCGCCAGCCGCCTCGTCGAGCAGCCACGCCTCGGCGCCGGTTTCCTTGAGCACGGGAGCAAACTGCTCCAGCAACGACGTCTGCGTCAGCACCAGCGCTGCGCCGCTGTCGCGCAGCATGTGGGAAAGCCGCTCCGGCGGATAATCCGGATCGAGCGGCAGATACGCCCCGCCCGCCTTCAGCACCGCCAGCAGCGCCACCATCATCGCGACGCCGCGCTCCAGCGCCAGACCGACCACCACGTCCGTCCCGACGCCGTAATCCCGCAAGTCACGGGCCAGCCTGTTGGCCCGCTTGTTCAGCTCGCCATAGCTCAGCGC
>NZ_JAFCMA010000034.1:0-75926 GCF_018130125.1 Bradyrhizobium sp. AUGA SZCCT0177
GAAAGACTTGACGCCGTTACGGGCGCCAGGACCACACGCTTTCGCCGTACGCGTCAGTCACGACCGTCAATCGCAACCTCAACGTCCACCGCAACCCGCCCCTCGTCGTGACGACGGCCGACGCCCCTCTGAGTGGGACGGGATGGGCATAGATGTGCAGGTGATTTGGGGTCGAAGGAAAGGGAAATATTTTTGATTTTCGGAAATTCTTGACTTGACACGATTTCCGGCAATCAGAACTGATTTGCCCGTCGTGCCAAATTGTCGCGCTTTACGTCGAATGCACCGGCGCATGTTCGTCGGCATATTTGTGCGCCAGCCACGACGACATCACCGCAGGCACGCCGCCGACCAGCCCGTAGAGGATGAACTGCGTCACGCCGGTGTCCGGGCCGCGCGAGCCATAGAGCAGTTCCGTGACCGTGAACCCGATCGCGCCTACGATGCATATGCGCACCCACCAGGGAAGGCGCCGCACGTGATACAGGATGTCGTCGATGGCGCCGATCATCAGCGCCGGCACGACGCCGAACAAATAGCTGTATTGCAGCGTCTTGGCGAAGGTGCCGAAGAATTTCCCGACCTCCTTCCAGTCGGTCTGGGCCCAGTAGCCGGAAGCCATCGTGATCGCGAACAGCATCAGCAACCCGCCGACGAACGGGCCGATGGCTCCGAAGATCAGATAGCGTTTCATGGACCGTCCTCTTCCAATCGCGGGATCAGATGCGGTTTCAGTCTTACGACGATCTTGCGAAAAATTCGACAGGCTTGACGGAAGCGTTGCGAAACAATCCGCCGCCGCCCGCTACTCGCCCCAGGCGGCGAACGCCTCGTTGAACGCCCGTTCGCCCGGCGCGCCCTTTTCGATCGCGATGATGGCGCGGCGCTGGTTGACGTAGACCAGCGGCACGTCGAACCAGGAACGCTCCTTCAGGAGCTGCAAATTGCGGGCGCGGTCGGCGTCGACGTTGGAGAGGCCGACCAGGAAGAAGCCGTCGGTGACCTTCACGGCGAGCCCCGCCAGCGGCGTGCCGCGCGCCTGCTCGTTGGATTTCATCAAGATGCCCGGCACGTTGCCGACGCCGCCGCCGGAGAAATCCTGCGGCAGGATGAAGGTGAGCTCCGCGGTGTGGCTGGCGGGGAGCGATGTGTCGGTGTTGCGGCGGAACGACATCGTCATCTTGAACTTGCGGTCGGGAATTTCGATGTCGGCGCGCACGCTGATGTCAGGCTTCTGGTTGCCGCTCGCCTTGATCGGTTCGGTACGCCAGATCACCGAGCCGACATATTGCTTACCCTTGGGATCGGACGGGTCCTCGTCATACAGCACCACGCGCTGCGCCACCGGCGCCACCTGGTCCGACGACGGCTGGCCGACGCGATCGGGGATCTTCGGCTTCGACTGCGGCGCTGACGGATCCTTCGGCGCTTCGACGACGGGCGAGGATTTGAACAGGCTGCTCACCACGTTGATGGCGGACTTGCCCCCTACCATCGCAGCGCCGATCACAACAAGCACGATGCCGACCGCGATCGCGCTCTTGAACGGGAAAGCCGCGCCGACCCGGCGTGCCTTTTTCGGCTCGCGCTCGCGATCCTGCGACAGCCGCGAACGCTGCGGCGGCGGCTGCATCGGGGAAGCCTGCGGCGAATAGCGGTCGGCCTCCTCGAGCGACTCTTCATAGGAATACGGCGCTTCCGGATCGGCGCCGCGGTTCTCCATGCTCGGCTCGAGCCGGTCGAACTCCGGCGTGGGCGAGGGCACGTTGGCGTAGGTCTTGCGCGCCGAGCGGTTGGCCTGGGCGGCGGCGCGGCCGAGATCGTCGGCGTCGGCGGCGATGTCGCGGAAGCCGCGCATGCCCGGGGGCTGCGGCATCTGCGGCGCTGAATTGTCGGGGCCGCGGCGCGCCGCGCCCGTGCGTTCACGGGTCGGCGGCAGCGTCGGTTCCTGCGCCGGCAGCTGCGGCGGACGTGGCGGCGGCGGCGGCAAATCGGGCCGCAGGTTGCGCGGCGGGCGTTGCTGGTCGCCGTCACCAAGCGGCGGACGGCCTTCGCGCGCGGGCGGCGGCGAAGCCGGGCGCGGACGGGGTGGGTTAGCTGCTGGCGCGCCGGATTCCGGCGGGCGCGCATTGGCGCGGCGGAAGGCGTCGCCACCGCGCGCAGCCCCTGCGCCGCCGGGCCGCGAGGCGTCGCGGGCGCGTTGGGCGGCCTCGGACTCGACCTTGCGGACGGCCTCTTCCAGCGACAGCCGCTCCCGGGTGATTTCCGATTCGCTCAGCGGCGGCTGCACGCTGCGCAGCTGCGCGATCAGCGCCGAGCGAGCCCGCTCATAGAGCGCACGGCGGCTCTCGCCGGGAGCACTGGGGTCCAGTCCGGCAATGGCGCGGGCGATCAGCGGGTAGTAGTCAGCCATAACGACTCAACAATGCGGACTTATGGGTAACAACTCGTTAAGCCTCGAACGGGTTTTGAACGAGAATAGTATCCTCGCGTTCCGGGCTGGTGGAAAGCAAGGCGATCGGACAGCCCACCAATTCCTCGACCCGGCGCACATATTTAATGGCCTGGGCCGGCAGATCCGCCCAGGAACGGGCATTGGCGGTCGGCTCCTTCCAGCCTTCGATGGTCTCGTAGATCGGCACCACCCGGGCCTGGGCGCCCTCGCCGGCCGGCAGATGGTCGATTTCCTTGCCGTCCAGCATGTAGCCGGTGCAGACCTCGATCGTGTCGAAGCCGTCGAGAATATCGAGCTTGGTCAAAGCCAGGCCCGTGATGCCGCAGGTTCTTGCGGCTTGTCGAACCAATACGGCGTCGAACCAGCCGCAACGCCGCGGCCGGCCGGTATTGGTGCCGAACTCGCGGCCCCGCTCGCCGATCTTGCGGCCGATCTCATTGTCCAATTCGGTCGGGAACGGGCCCTGGCCGACCCTCGTCGTATAGGCCTTGCAGATCCCGAGCACATAGCCGACCGCGCTCGGCCCCAGGCCGCTGCCGGTCGCGGCCTGCGCCGCGACCGTGTTGGACGAGGTGACATAGGGGTAGGTGCCGTGGTCGACGTCGAGCAGCGCGCCCTGCGCGCCCTCGAACAGGATGCGCTTGCCCTCGCGGCGCTTGAGATCGAGCAGCCGCCACACGGTCTCGGTGTAGGGCAACAATTGCGGCGCCAGCGCGGTGAGGTCCTTCAGGATGACGCGGCCGTCGAACTCCTCCAGCCCGAGGCCGCGACGCAGCGCGTTGTGGTGCGCCAGCAGGCGGTCGATCTTGTGCGGCAGGGTGTCGAGGTCGGCCAGGTCCATCAGGCGGATGGCGCGGCGGCCGACCTTGTCCTCATAGGCCGGGCCGATGCCGCGGCGGGTGGTGCCGATCGCGGTGCCGGCGTTGGATGATTCGCGCAAAGCGTCGAGCTCGCGGTGCAGCGGCAGGATCAGCGTGACGTTCTCCGCGATACGGAGATTTTCCGGGCTGATGGCGACGCCCTGGCCCCTCAGCCGGGTGACCTCGTCGAGAAAGGCCTGCGGATCGAACACCACGCCATTGCCGATGACGCCGAGTTTCGAGGGCCGCAGCACGCCCGACGGCAGCAGCGCCAGCTTGTAGGTCTCGCCATTGATGACGAGCGTGTGGCCGGCATTGTGGCCGCCCTGGAAGCGCACGACGATGTCAGCCTGCTCCGACAACCAGTCGACGATCTTGCCCTTCCCCTCGTCACCCCATTGGGCGCCGACGACGACAACATTGGCCATTTCTAAGCGTTTCCCTGCGACTCACGTGGTTTCAGCATGACCTCCCCGGAAAACTACTGCCCGACTTTCCGGATCATGCTTTAGATCGCCCAGCCCAAATCACGACCTTAAGGCCGTTCGCATGCGAGGCAGCCCAACCGGATAAAGGAAGCGGCCCGTCTAGGCAAGCAAGAAGGGAGCTTTGGGGGTCGTCAAAAAGGAGGACAACCCTTTGATATCCCCCAAAAATTTGTGGCGGCGGGAAGGCGGCGGCATGAACGCGGAGTAATCTGGCAAATGTCTAAAACCACCCAGGCGACAAAGACGCTGGAAAAGCTCGGCGTGAAGTTTGTGCTGCACAACTACGTCTACGATTCCAGCGCCGACAGCATCGGCCTGCAAGCGGCCGAGGCGCTCGGCGTCGAGCCCTGCCGGATGCTGAAGACGCTGATGGCCGAGGTCGACGGCAAGCCGGTCTGCGTCGTGGTGCCGTCGGACGGCGAAGTCAGTATGAAGAAGCTCGCCAGCGCGTTCGGCGGCAAGGCCGCGAAGATGATGCGCCCGGCGGATGCCGAGCGGCTCACCGGCTATCATGTCGGCGGCATCTCGCCGTTCGGCCAGAAGAAGCGCGTGCCGGTCGCGATCGAGGCCGCCGCGCTCGGGCACGCGACCGTGTTCCTCAATGGCGGGCAGCGCGGATTGCAGGTCGAGCTCGATCCTGATGACGCGATGCAGGCGCTCGGCGCGATCGCGCCGGCGCTGACGGTGTGAGGGTTCAAGACGCCGCGCGCAGTTTTGCTTCGTCGTTCGGCTGCGCGAAATCGCAGCGCTTGGCGACGGCCAGGAACAGCAGGACCAGCGGCACCATCGATGCCAGCAGCGCGGCGCTGGCGACCAGCGCCGCCGACGGCGATCCCCAGGCGTCCTGCAGGCTTCCGGCGGCGGTGGGTCCGGCCGCCATCAGGACGTAGAAGCAGGTATAGAACAGGCCAAAGCCCATCGACCGGTCGGCCGGCTCGAGCACCCTGGCAGGCATCGACAGGATCGCACCCGACATCGGACCGATCGCGACGCCAAAAATCAGACAGGCGATCGTCGGATGAAAATTCTCCACGAACAGCATCAGTGCACAGGCTCCGATCAGGCTGCAGGCAATGATTGCGGTGATCGGCCGGCCGGCGCGGTGCACGAGATAGCCACCGGTCGGAATGGCGAGAATGGTGAACCAGATCGCCAGACTCGTCAGCGACGCCGCAACCGTCGGCGAAGATCCCTGCGCCACCAGCAACAGCGGTGCGTAGCTGAAGAACAAAACGCAGGCGAGATTCATCGCGCCCCAGATGGCGCCCGATATCACCACCGGGACCAGCGCCGCACGCGGCAGCCGTCCGCGGCCGGCGGCCTCCGCCTCGGCCAGCTGCGCCGCGCGCGGAATCATCGCAAACGCAAGCAGCACCGCCACCGAACAGACCGCGCCCGACACCATCACCGCGTGCCAGCCGAGCGAATGGGCGATGTAAGTCTGGATCGGCAGCGCAATCATGGCGCCGAACGGCCAGCTCATCTGCAGGAACGACATCGCCAGCACCATCTCGCGGGCATCGAACCAGTCCGCCACCATCTTGGTCGCGACCAGCCCCACGATCGTGCCCCCGATCCCGCCAATCGTGCGCGCCGCCAGTGCGAAAGCGAGATCGCCGGAATAACTCAATGCCAGGCCGGAAACCGCCATCAGCACCAGGCCCACGATCCCGAGCGTCTTTTCGCGGCCCCGGCTTCCAAGCAATCCGGCCGGGAATGCGACGATGACACCCGGCAGCATATAGGCGCCGAGCAGCATGCCGATTTCCGAATAGCCGATGCCGAGATCGGCCATCAGAAGATTGGCCGCCGACCCGATCGATTGAAACTGGAATCCGATGGCCGCGCGCGTCGCGAACAACACCGCAAGGATGATCCACCTGCGTCCCGGCATACCGATACTCCTGGGGATCAATCCGTTCGTTCGCCGCTGAGCACGTTGGAGAACTCGGATAATTCATCCTCGGAGATCTCGTGCAGAGTCAAGCGCAATTGCATGATCGCGAGATCGACCAGATGGCCGGCAAAGGAGACGCCGCCGGAAACCAGCAAATTGCGCTGCTCTACCAGCACCGGAAGCACATTACGCAAACGACGCGCACTCAACTCATCCATAGCGGTGCCCTTTGAGAGGTCGCTGTGACGTCGCGACCAGCCACTGGCCCGTGGTGGCGACGTCGGCGAAAAGTTCGATCGCCCTTGTGGCGAGCACATGCACGGCGGCGGCATCGGTATTGGGCCGCGACCGGCTCACGGATGCATCGCTCAGGAAGGTAACACTGTGCTCCCTGCGCGCGGCATCCATCGCCGTTGCAAGGCAGGTTTCCTCGGCGACCAGACCGGCAATGGCGAAGCTTCCGGCCTGCGAGACCACGCTTTCGAACAGATGATTGCTGTAGCAGGACGGCTGCTGGCGCTCGAACACCATGTCCGACCGCCGCGGCTCGAGACCGGAAATCCAGGCCGACTGGCTCGAGCGTTCGAGTATGCCCGGGCCATCGCCCCGCCCCTCGGCTTGCCGCGTGAACGCGATCGGTATGGCGAACTCGCGCGCATGCCGGATCGCGGCCATGCAGTTGTTCAGCGACCGCTGGATGTCGCGCGCGTTGTCCCTGGCCAACGCGGCGTAGTTCTTCTCCTGCAGGTCGACCATGATCAGCAGGCGGCCACGCGATGCGCCGACATAGGTTCGCAGATCGATGACTGAACTCATTGGACGACATCCGCCGCTTCGCAAATTCCCCGGCTGGTGGATTTTTCGAGGATGCCCGGTCTATCCCAGCGGCCTTCGGGACGAATGAGCACGTAGGGATCGTCGTTGATGGTGATACATTGCGGATGCTTCTCGGTCTCGAGTTTGACCTCGACATAGTCAAAGTCGGAAAACACGAACTTGCGGCCGGGCGCGCGCTTGAAGCCACGTTGCTGCCAGAAGCCGAGCAGCCGGGCCTGCGCATGCGCGTACAGCACGCGGTAGCCTTTCTTCCGGCACAGCTCGATGGCCGTGTCCACGATCTGGCCGGCCAGGCCGGCGTTGCGACTTTCGTTGCGGACGGCCAGCCGCTCGAGCTTGGCGAAATCCGCAAAATAGCGGATCCGCATGCAGCCGACCGGCTCGCCATCCTTGTGGCAGATCAGATGGGTGGCGGAGAAATCGTTGCCGTCGAATTCCTCTTCAAACGGGCAATGTTGTTCGCCCATGTAGACCGCTCCGCGGATCGCAATGACGCGCGCCATCTCGTCCATCGAGCGGACGACCTCGACGGTGACCGGCTCGGGCGGCATTGCCTTGACCCGCGGAATATCCTTCGAGCGGTCGAACATCTGCAGATGCGGCGCGAACAATTCCTCGTAACTTGCGCCCGGCTGGAAGCCGAGCGGCTCCAGCACCCGCAGGCCGCCCTTGGTGATGGGACGCGAATAGAGGTTGACGCCCTGGTAGAGCGGCGAGGAGATTTTCTGCAGCACCAGCGGGATCGCTGCCGCGAGCGTACCCTTGGCGTGGATCGCCCAGACATAGATGCCGGCCGGACGCTCCGATTGCCGCGCGACGTAGCACAGCTCGGGATCCTTGGTGTTGAGCCGGCCGTCGAGCAGCCGGCGCATGCCCTCGTGGGTTAGCGGCAACACCGCAAGGAAGCCGTCGCCCTTGGGGTCGCTGATATCGAACCGGTCGCTTCGCGCGATTGCCCAGAAAATATCGGGGTTGTGGCGTGCCGCCGCCTGGAGGACTTCGTTCTTGGTTAATCCCGGTATGTCGGCGCGGGCCCTGTCAACCAGCGAGGCGATGCCGGCGGCCCCGACGGTGAAAATCACCGTGCGTCTGGCCACTTGAAGATTGGTCATTCGCTCCAGAGAATGGGCCGTAGACCGGCTGGCGGGAGCCGAGCGGCTGGCGCGAGCGTGCTCCCGGGCGGATTTTCTGATCAGATCGATGTCGAGCGCGTTCATTGATCGTCTCTTGATTGTGTAAAACTTGGTTTTCTGCCAATAATAGAAATATGGTTCTCTTAAATTAGAAGGCGACAAACGAGGCGATTTGTATGCACTCAGGTGAGCGCAGGGGCGCGCACAGCGGCGCGCACATGCCGGGACGAATGGCGAACTGGGATCTGGTCCGGATTTTCCTGGCCGTCGCCCGAACCGGAAGTTTCCGCGCCGCGGCTGCGGAGTTGAACATGTCCGCCAATTTCCTCAGCAAGCGCATTTCAGTCCTGGAGAATACCTACAAGACGCCGCTGATGACCCGCCACGTCGACGGCATCAGGCTGACGCCGGAAGGCGAGGCGGTTCTGGACGCCGCCAAGCGGATGGAAGAGGCGTCCTTCGGGCTCGACCGCGCGCTAAGCCGGGCGACGCCGGCGCTCACCGGCGAGGTCCGGCTTGCTGTGACCGAGGGGCTCGGCACTTTCTGGCTGGCACCCCGGCTGGTCGAATTCCAGCGGGTCTACTCCGGACTGCTGGTCGATCTGAAATGCGAGATGCGATCGGCGGACGTGCTCCGGCTCGAAGCCGATGTCGCGGTGCAACTCGAGGAGCCCGCTAATCCCAACCTGAAGCGGGTCAAGATCGGCCGGCTTCACATCATGCCGTTCGTCAGTCCATCCTATGTCGAAATCTACGGCATGCCGACAGATCTGAACGATCTGCAGCAAAATCATCGCATGGTGATTCAGGACGCAGAGCAGACCAAAGGCAAGGAGATGTACGAACGGCATGCCGGACGCGAACAGCTCGGCTTTGTCGCGATGCGCAACAACGTCTCCAGCGCGCATGTCTGGGCCGTCTCCAAAGGCGCCGGCATCGGCTGGTTGCCGACCTACATACCGGCGATCGCCGGGCCCTTGATTCCGCTCGATCTTGGTGTCCAGTTTCCGCTCGACATCTGGCTCACCTACCATCCCGATGCGAAGCGGATTCCACGCGTCAAGCAATTGATCGACTGGACCATCCAGGCGTTCGACGGCCGCAAATATCCGTGGTTTCGGGATGAGTTTGTCCATCCCGACGATTTGCAGAAAACCTACAAGGGTGAGCCGCTGGTGAATCTGTTCGCTGGTTTCATGAAAGAATCACGGTCAAAGATTGGCTGAGCGAGACACATGAGCAAGTCGACCGACGGGCAAATCGATCAACTGGTGAAGGCAAGA
This sequence comes from Bradyrhizobium sp. AUGA SZCCT0177, assembly GCF_018130125.1. Lineage (NCBI taxonomy): Bacteria > Pseudomonadati > Pseudomonadota > Alphaproteobacteria > Hyphomicrobiales > Nitrobacteraceae > Bradyrhizobium > Bradyrhizobium sp. AUGA SZCCT0177. The sequence continues at coordinate 8,954 of NZ_JAFCMA010000034.1, forward strand.
TGGCTCGCGCTCGGGCTTTCGCAGAACGATCTTGCGGAAGTACTCGCTGGCCAGCCGACGCCGAAAACCAACAACGGGTCGGGCCGCGTGAGCGTCGGCCGCCTGATGCAGGTGGCGGACGCGCTCGGTGTTTCCCACGATCTGTTCGAGGGCCTGTCGCCGTCGACCAAGCCGCAATCCGGTAACGCCAATGCCGATACGATGCAGGCGCTGCTCGAACTGCGTTTGCTGCGCGTGTTCCGCGAGCTGCAGGACGCCAATACCAAGCGGATGCTGATCCAGCTCGCCGAGCAGATCGTCAAGCGTCAGGCCGCGGGCCCCGACCAAGCGGGTTAACCGGAACGCCGCGCATCTCCCTCCGCGCATGGTCGCGATGCATCTGCCCCATTGATGAACGCGGCAAATCGGTGTCTGTGACACAGGCCGGGCGACCTTCTCCGGCCCGGCTTGCATCGCCGGGCGGGCCGCGGCGTCATGAACCGGGCCTTGTTTTTGCGAATGTCTGCTTCCGAACCCAACGCGCCCGCGCAGCCCGCGACCTGGATCGCCAACCAGCCCTATTTGTTGCTCAGCATCACCGCGCTGTGCTGGGCCGGCAACGCCATCGTCGGCCGCCTCGCCGCCGGGCATATCCCACCGGTGACGCTGTCGTTCCTGCGCTGGTCGTTCGCGTTCCTCATCATTCTTCCGTTTGCCTGGAGACATCTGGTGCATGACTGGGCCGCGATCCGCGGCCGCCTCGGCATCATGATCTTTCTGTCGATCACCGGCATCGGCGCCTTCAACACCCTGCAATATTGGGCGCTCGAACACACCCAGGCGCTCAACACGCTGCTGCTGCAGTCGGCCGGGCCGCTGATCGTCGCAGTGTGGTCGCTGGTCCTGTTCGGCATGCGGCTGACGCTGGCTCAGGCCGGCGGGGTTCTGCTGTCGCTGGCCGGCGTGCTCGTGATCCTGCTGCACGGCGATCTCACCACGCTCAAGAACATCGAGTTCAACAAAGGCGACCTCATCTTCATCGTGGCGCTGGCGATCTTCGGGCTTTATTCGGTGCTGTCGCTGAAACGCCCCGCCATCCACGGCCTGTCGTTCGTCGCCTTTACTTTCGGCGCTGGTGCTGCGTGCCTGATCCCGCTGTTCATCTGGGAACTGTTCGCGCGGCCCCTGATGCGGATCGACACCGCCAACCTGCTGACGCTGTTTTATGTGGCGCTGTTTCCCTCGACGCTGGCCTATCTCTGCTTCAATCGCGGCGTGCAGCTGATCGGCGCCAACCGCGCCGCGCCCTTCTTTCACGTGGTGCCGGTGTTCGGAACCGTGATGTCGATCGCCTTCCTCGGCGAGCACCCGCAGCCGTTCCACTTCTTAGGGTTTGCGCTGGTCCTGACCGGGGTTTTTGTGGCGTCGCGAAGGCCCGCGACCAGCTAGTTTTGGACAGCCTGGTTGCGGTGACTTGCCGCGCCAAATCCGCTATCACTCGGACCTGCTTCGCAGGATTCCGCTGATGGCGCGCGCCAGCAATCTGATGATCGGGACCTTGACCCTGGCGCTGATCGCCGGGTCGCTCGGCTCGTTCCTTGGCTATCAGAAATTCGCCAGCAATAAGCAGAAGACGCCGTTCCGGGTGATCTTCGAGGGCTCCGCCTCCGGCCTGCGCCAGGGCGGCAGCGTGAATTTCGCAGGCGTGCGGGTCGGCGAAGTGGTGTCGATGCAACTGGACCATCCGCGCCGCGTCGTCGTGCTCACCATGATCGACGGCAACACCCCGGTACGCAGGGACACCCAGGTCGGCCTCGAATTCCAGGGTCTGACCGGCATCGCCGCGATCTCCTTTACCGGCGGCACGGTCGATCCGCCGCCGCTCGGCGCCGACGGCATTCCCGAACTGACCGCGGATCCCGAAGGACTGCTGGACATGCAGGAAAGGATCCGCGTCGCACTGCGCAACGTCGACAAGGTGATCGCCGACAATGAAGTCGCGGTGAAAGACACGCTACGCAACTTCGAAACATTCACGGCTTCGCTCTCTGGCAGTGGCGAGCGGATCAGCAGCATCATCGGCACCGCCGATGCAGGTATCAGTTCCGTCGACAGCGCCCTGACCAAGACCACGGATTTCCTCGGCGGGCTTGGCAGCGACAAATATGGCGGCGAACTGCTGCCTACCGTGATTTCGATGCGCGAACTGATCGTAAGCTTCGACAAGAAGTCCGACACGGCGCTGAAAGAAGCCCGAAAAATGCTGATCGATCTCAGCCAGTCCATCAACAATAGCAAGTTTGCCGCGCCCCCCGCCAGGCGATAGCGTATTGCCCGATAATAAACCAAGAACAGGGACTGCTCCGCCGTGCTCGATAAATCCGCTGGCCTGACCGCTCCGCCGCCGACCGTGACCCGCGCCACGAGCGAGGTGCCGCGCGCCTTGAAACGCTATCTCTCGCTCGACGATTTCGAAGCCACGGCGCGGCGGCGGATTCCGAAATTCCTCTACGGCTATATCGCGGGCGGCGCCGAGACCGACGCCGCGGTCCGCGACAACCGCACAGCCTTTGACGAATATGGCTTCGTGCCGCGCGTGCTCAACGACGTCTCCGGCCGCGACCAGACCACGACGCTGTTCGGCAAGACCTACGCCTCGCCGTTCGGCATTCCGCCGATGGGCTCCTCGGCGCTGTGCGCCTACCGCGGCGACATCGTGCTGACACGGGCGGCGGCCGCCGAAAACGTGCCGATGATTCTATCCGCCTCCTCGCTGATCACGCTGGAGGACGTGCGCCGGGAAAATCCGGCCGCCTGGTACCAGGCCTATCTGGCGGGCCTGCCCGCCCGTATCGAGCCCCTGGTCGACCGCGTCGCCGCGGCCGGCTACGACACGTTCGTCGTCACCGCCGACGTGCCGGTGCCGCCCAACCGCGAGAACAACATCCGCAACGGCTTTCAGGTGCCGCTGGCGATCACGCCGCGCGTCGCCTGGGATACGGTAACCCATCCGCACTGGCTGTTCGGCACCTGGCTGCGCACCGTGAAGAACCACGGCATGCCGCATTTCGAGAACATGGACGCGCAGCGCGGCCCGCCGGTGCTGGCCAAGAATCTGATGCGCAACATCGGCGCCCGCGACCAGCTGGCCTGGAAGCATGTCGAACTGATCCGCAAACGCTGGAAGGGCAAGCTCGTCGTCAAGGGACTGGTCTCGCCCACCGACGCCCGGATCGCGCGCGAGAGCGGCGTCGATGGCGTGATGCTCTCCAACCATGGCGGCCGCCAGCTCGACTACACGATGTCGGGCCTGCGCACGCTGCCGGAGATTGCGGCCGAGGCGAAAGGCATGACCATCATGGTCGACGGCGGCATCCGCCGCGGCACCGACGTGATCAAGGCCTTAGCGCTCGGCGCCCATTTCGTCTGGGTCGGCCGTCCCTTCCTCTATGCTGCGATCGCCGGCGGCGAGGCCGGCGTGCAGCGCGCCATCAGTCTGCTCCATGCCGAGATCGACCGCGACCTCGCGCTGCTCGGCATCCGCAGCATCAGCGAGATCACGCCGGATCTGGTACGAAAGTTCTAGGGCCGGTTCTGAGACGTGCTCGCTCATGACGGAGAGTTCGATGGCGGCGTTATTGCATCGGCGGGACTTCGCCAGGGCTTTGGCCGGATCGGCGCTGTGGCCGCTCGCAGCACATGGGCAGAAGTCGGTAATTCCGCGCGTTGGCATTGTCTGGATTGCTTCCCGATCGGAGGTAGCGCCGTTTCAGGAGGCGTTCCGCCAGGGGCTGCGTGAGCTGGGCTATGTCGAGGGCGAGACGATCGCAATCGAGGCACGCTTCGCGGAGGGAAAGGTCGAGCTTGCGCCCGGCATTGCCGAAGAGCTGGTGCGGCTCAAGGTCGATGTCATCGTGGCGCCCTCCGCGACGGTCGTGCGGCTCCTGAAGCAGGCGACCACGACGATCCCCATCGTGATGGCGAACGTGTCCGATCCTGTTGGGTTCGGGTTCGTCGCGAGCCTTCAGCGGCCTGGCGGAACCATCACCGGCTTTTCCAACCTGATGGTCGAGCAAGTCGGCAAGAACGTCGAATTGTGCAAGGAGGCCATTCCCGGCCTGTCCCGGCTTGCTGTACTCGTAAACCCGGCAGTCCTCGATGCGACGCTCGTGTTGAAGGAGGTGCAGGCGGCGGCCCCGGCCCTGGGCTTCACCGTCCACCCGGTGGAGGCACGCCAGCCCAACGACCTCGAAGGCGCCGTCGCGCAGGCGCGGGAACAAGCCAACGGGCTCCTGGTGTCGACGATCGAGGGCATGTTCTTCGTGAACCGCGTCCAGATCATCGAGGCAGCCGCCAGGCACCGGCTGCCGGCGGTGTTTGCTGCACCGCCGTTCGGACTTGCCAGCGCAGGTGCGCTGCTGGCCTACGGCGCCAACACGCCGGACATGCTTCGGCGCGCCGCCAGCTACGTCGACAGGATCGTGAAGGGCGCGAAGCCCGCCGATCTTCCGGTCCAGCAACCGACAAAGTTTGAGCTTGGGGTCAACCTGAAGACCGCAAAGGCGCTCGGTCTGAGCATTCCTCCATCGATCCTTGTGCGCGCCGACGAGGTGATTGAATGAGAGTTGAGAAGCGCCGTCCCGAGCAATCGGCCGCGGGACCAACCAAAGAGGCGCAAGGTCAGCAGGTCAGACGAGTTCAGGACATTCTCGCATTGCAGGCATAGGACTGCTCGCGGCGGCGGGTCAGGGACCCTATTGTATTGCGCAACCGTGTGCAGGCTGGGTATCCTCGGCACCCTCAAAGGCGAGGGGAGAAGGCCGATGACCGCTTTCAATACGGTGCGTTTCCGAGTGAAACCAGGACGCGATCAGGAGTTTCTGGATGCCCACAAGAACGTTGAAGCGACGTGGCCGGGCCTGACGCACGCCAACATCATCAAGACCGGCGACCGCTCCTACTGTATTATCGCCGAGTGGAAAGACATGGACGCGTGCGTCGCGGCGCGGCCGAACATGATCGCGACCCTCAATTCCTTTCGCGATACGCTCGAAGACCTCGGCGGCGGTCTCGGCGTCACCGATCCGGCGGCGGGTGAGGTCGTGCTGGCGCTGAAATAGTTCGTGGCGGTCCTCTTCGGCATTCCCAGAACGTCCCATTGACGGCTCTGAACAACTCGGAAACCCTGCCCGCGTTTTCCGGGATTGACTTCAGTCGCCCGTTTCGAGCACGGCTGACGGGGCATTTCCGGCCGGGACGGTTGGCTGAAATGGTACGTCTATTGCTTCCGGGCAATCTGCGCGTGAGGGGAAAGAACACACGATGATCCGCCTGCTTCTCGATCGGCTCTATTTGTTCTCTGGCTATCTCGCCGGACTTTTCCTGATTGCGATTTTCGTGCTGATGATGCTGCTTTCGGCTGGCCGGCCGCTCGGCATCAACATTCCGGCAGGCGACGATTTCATCTCCTGGTGCATGGCGGCGACGGCCTTCCTCGGGCTCGCCCATACGTTCAAGCACGGCGAGATGATCCGCGTCGGTCTTTTGATCGACCGCCTCAGCGACAGCGTCCGCCACTATGTGGAGATCGCCGCGCTCTTCGTCGGCACCGGCTTCATCGGCTTTTTCGCCTGGCACGCTTCGGTCATGACCTGGCAGTCGTGGAAGTTTTTCGACATTTCGCAAGGCGTCATCGCGGTGCCGCTGTGGATCCCGCAGCTCGGCTACAGCGGCGGCCTCGTGATTCTCTTCATCGCCTTTGTCGATGAGCTGATCCACGTCCTGCGCGGTTTTCCGCCGCGCTACGAATTGCCGAAACCAAAGAGCGCCGAAGAGATCGTCGAGCGCGCCATGCAGAGCGGGGTCTGACATGGAGCTGCTCTCGATCGCCGCCATCCTGCTGGGATTTCTTGCGCTGCTGCTCGGTGCCGGCGTCTGGATCGGCGTCGCCTTGATGGCGACGGGATGGGCCGGCATGCAATTCGCCGGCGGCGCCATTCCGGCGGGCAGCGTGCTGGCGACAACGGTGTGGGGCAACAGCGCGTCGTGGTCGCTGGCAGCCTTGCCGCTCTTCATCTGGATGGGCGAAATTCTCTTTCGCACGCGGCTCTCGGAGGAAATGTTTCGTGGATTTGCGCCGTGGCTGAACTGGCTGCCGGGCCGACTGATGCACGTCAACGTGCTCGCCTGCGGCGTGTTCGGCTCCGTCTCCGGATCATCGGCAGCGACCTGCGCCACGGTAGCCAAGATCGCGCTGCCCGAGCTTAAGAAACGCGGCTATGACGAAGGCCTGAGCCTCGGCTCACTGGCCGGCGCCGGCACGCTCGGCATTCTGATCCCGCCGTCGATCACCATGGTGGTCTACGCCGTGCAGGCCAACGTCTCCATCATTCAGGTCTTCCTCGCCGGCTTTCTGCCGGGCTTGCTGGTGATGGCGCTTTACTCCGGCTACATCGCCGTCTGGTCGCTTGCCAATCCGAAGCGCACGCCACCGGCCGACCCGCCGATGAGCTTTCGCAAGCGCATCTCGGAATCACTCAATCTGTTCCCTTGTCTGCTGCTGATCGCTTTCGTCTTTCTGTCGTTGCTGATGGGCTGGGCGACGGCGACGGAATGTGCGGCCTGGGGCGTCCTGGGATCGCTCGCGATCGCGTGGTGGCAGGGCGCGCTGACCTGGCAGGCGTTCTGGGCCAGCGTCATGGGCGCAACGCGGGTCAATTGCATGATCCTGCTGATCCTGGCGGGCGCCTCCTACATGGGCACGTCGATGGCCTATACCGGCATCCCGCTGGCGCTCGCGAACTGGGTGAACGGTCTCCAGCTCAGTCCCTATGCGCTGATCGCGGCGCTCACCGTCATGTACATCGTGCTCGGCACGGCCCTCGACGGCATTTCCATGATCGTGCTAACCACGGCCATCGTCATTCCGATGGTGAAGCAGGCCGGATTCGACCTCATCTGGTTCGGTATTTTCCTGGTGCTGGTGGTGGAAATGGCTGAAGTCTCTCCGCCCGTCGGCTTCAACCTGTTCGTGTTGCAGACCATGAGCGGCAAGGATTCCAACACCGTCGCCAAGGCGGCCCTGCCGTTCTTCTTTTTGCTCGTTCTGGCGGTTGCCATCATCACGGTGTTTCCTGATATCGTGATGCTGCTGCCGCGGATAGCGTTCCCTGGCTAGAGAAAGGTATTGTCATGTTGAGGCTTGTTAAGACGTGCGCAATGGCTGCCGGCGTCGCGGCGCTTGCGATTTCCGCAACGCTCGTTCCCGCGCTTATCACTCCCGCAATGGCGCAGACGAAATGGAATCTTCCGGCGGCCTATCCGGCGGACAATCCGCATTCGGTCAATCTGATCGCGTTTGCCAAGGACGTCGGCGACGCCACCGGCGGCAAGCTGCAGATCACCGTGCATGCGGCGGCGTCGCTGTTCAAGGCCCCGGAAATCAAGCGCGCGGTCGCAACCGGTCAGGCGCAGGCGGGCGAAGTTCTGATCTCGCTGCATGAGAACGAGGACCCGCTGTTCGGCGTCGATGTCGTCCCGTTCCTGGCGACGAGCTATCCGGCGGCCAAGAAGCTGTGGCTGGCGTCGAAACCCGCTGTCGAAAAGAAGCTCGCGTCGCAGGGGCTGATGCTGCTGTTCGCGGTGCCGTGGGGTCCGCAGGGCATCTATGCCAAGAAGGACCTCAATACCGTCGAGGATATGAAAGGCCTGAAGTGGCGCGCCTATAATGTCGGGACCTCGCGCATCGCCGAACTGGTCGGCGCGCAGCCCATCACCATCCAGGCAGCGGAATTGCCGCAGGCGCTGGCGACCGGCGTCGTCAACGCGTTCATGACCTCGGGCTCGACCGGCTACGACAGCAAGGCCTGGGAAACCATGACGCACTTCTACGATACGCAGGCCTGGATTCCGAAGAACGTCACCTTCGTGAACAAGGCGGCGTTCGACGCGCTCGACAAGCCGACGCAGGAAGCGATCCTCAAGGCGGCCGCGGTCGCCGAAGAGCGCGGCTGGAAGCTCGCCGAAGAAAAGGCGAAGTGGTATCTCGAACAGCTTCAGGCCAACAAGATGAAGGTGCTGCCGCCGCCTGCCGCGCTGAAGTCCGGGCTCGAGAAAATCGGCGAGCAGTTGACGGCCGACTGGTCGAAGAAGGCCGGCGCCGACGGTGAAGCCGTGGTCGCCGCCTATAAGAAGTAGGACGAATAGCGCTTGATAGCGAACGCCGTCATGCCCGGCCTTGTGCCGGGCATTTTACGTTCTTCGCTCAGACTCTCGGGGATGGAGACGCCCCAATCCCGAACTTGCTGTACGCCTCATTCGTACAGATGATCACATGCTCGGCGCAGCCATTGTGTCGGTGCGGATCGCAGCGGTTTTCGTAATCCGCCGACGTCATCATGTCGATGAAGGCAGCGACGTCGGGATAGTACACCAGCGCCAGGTAATCCCACTGATTGCCCTGCTGCGCGCCGAGCGCGACCGCCTTGGCGTTGCCGGTCCATAGCAGCGTGCCGCCGCGCGCCTTGATCATCGGCACGGTAAGCGCGCTGTAGCGCAAATAGGCATCCCACCCTGACCCGTCACCGTCGAGCGAGCGTTCGCGGAACCGCATCAGATTGACCATCACGACCGGCCCCTGATGCGCCAGCTCCTTGAGACCCCTGACATTCAACAGATCGACGCCCATGACTTACTCCTAAATGACTTGCTCCCGGCCAGCTCAGACGATTTCAGGACATTGTAGCATTGCAGCCATAGTAGCATTGCAGACTCGGGACTTGTCGCGCGGCGAAAATCCGGCACAACTCCCGCGAGACCATGACCAGCCCCGCGCCACTGCCGCCCGCCCGCGATCCCGTCGGCTGGCTCAACAACCAGCCTTACGTCCTGCTGACCCTGACTTCGCTGTTCTGGGCGGGTAACATCGTGCTGGCGCGGCATGTCGGCGACCACGTGCCGCCGATCACGCTGACCACCATCCGCTGGTTCGGCGTCTTCCTGATCCTGCTGCCGTTCGCCTGGCCGCATCTCAAGCGCGACTGGAAGGTTTTGCGCGCCCATCTGCCGCTGATGCTGTTCCTCTCGCTGATCGGCTTTGCCTACAACAACGCGATTTCCTGGTGGGCGATGCAATACACCCAGGCGCTGAACGCGCTGCTGATCCAGTCGTCCGGCCCGCTGTTCGTGGCGATGTGGTCGCTGGTCCTGTTCGGGGTGCGGCTGACCGGCGCGCAGCTGGCCGGCATTGCGCTTTCGCTGATCGGCGTCCTGACCATCATCCTGCGCGGCGATTTCGGAGCGCTCGCCAGCATCAGCTTCAACAAGGGCGACGTGATGTTTGGCTCATCGCTGGTGTCGTTCGGGCTTTACTCGGCGCTGATGCTGCGCCGCCCGGTGACGCATCAATTGTCGCTGATCTCCTTCACCACCTGCTGCGGCGCGATGATGCTCGTGCCGTTCTCGGTCTGGGAGTTTTCGACCGGTGCCGTGCTGAAATTCGATTTCCTGACGCTGGCGACGCTGGCCTATGTCCTGATCTTTCCTTCGACGCTGGCCTACACGTTCTTCAACCGCGGCATCGCGCTGATCGGGCCGAACCGCGCCGCGCCGTTCTTCCATCTGGTGCCGGTGTTCGGCTCGGCGATGGCGATCCTGCTGCTCGGCGAGCAGTTGCGGCTGTTTCACCTGGTCGGCTATGCGCTGGTGCTGGCCGGCGTCGTGATCGCATCGCGGCGGGCTTCGAGCCGGGCATGAAACCCTTGCGGCCGGATGTAGCGCCTAGCCGCCTTCCGCTTTCGCTCCGGGCAGGCTAGCTTGCCCGCCAACCGTCAATAAACCCACCGAGGAAACGACCTTATGATCGCTTTTTTGCAACGATACCGGCGCATTGCAGTGCTAACGCCTTTGATGCTGGCACTGGCATCAGCGGCTTCCGCGCAGGCCCCCTATCCGAACCGCAACATCACGCTGGTGCTGCCGTTCGCCGCCGGCAGCGGCACCGACACCACGACGCGGATCATCTCCAAGGAACTCGGCACCGCGCTCGGTGTCGGCATGGTGGTCGAGAACAAGGCGGGCGCCAATGGTTCGATCGCGGCGAGCTATGTCGCCCGTTCGGCGCCGGACGGCTACACGCTGTTCGTGACGACCAACACCACGCATTCGGCCAATCCGTATCTGCTCAAGACCATGAGCTACGATCCGATCAAGGATTTCACGCCGATCGCGCGGACCGGCGACCTGCCCTTCATGCTGGTGATCCATCCCGACATTCCCGCCAATTCGGTCGCCGAACTGATTGCGCTGGCGAAGAAGGAGCCGGGCAAATACTCCTACGCCAGCGGCAGTTCGTCGGCGATCGTCTCCGGCGCGACGTTTGCCCGCCTCGCCGGCATCGACCTGCTGCACGTCCCCTACAAGAGTTCGCCGCCGGCGCTGACCGACGTGATCGCCGGCCGCGTCTCGATGATGTTCATCGACGTCCTGACCGGATTGCCGCATGTCAACGGCAAGGCACTGAAGTCGCTGGCCGTCACCACCAAAAAACCCTCCGCCCTGCTGCCGCACCTGCCCACCATGGACGCCACGGTGAAGGGTTTCGACATCAGCTCATGGCAGGGCTATTTCGGCCCGGCCAATATGCCGAAGGACATGGTCACCAGGCTGAACGCGGAAATCCGCAAGATCGTCGAGCGGCCGGACACCAAGAGCCAGCTCGCCGAGCGCGGCATGGAGGCCTTCTCGAGCACGCCGGAAGAGTTCGACGCGTTCCTGAAGGAGCAGCTGGTGCTGTGGGAAAAGCTGATCACCGACGCGGGGATCGAGAAGCAGTAGGGGGTAGATCGTAGGGTGGGCAAAGGCGCATCGCGCCGTGCCCACCATCTACCGACGGACCGTGATCTGGATTGGTGGGCACGCTTGCGCTTTGCCCACCCTACGAAGCGAGGCCGGTCGGAATACCTGGCTCGAAGCCCAAAGCGCCTTCAATCCATTTCGCGACCCGCAGCATACGATGATCGCTCAGATACGGGCCGACGATTTGAAGGCCGAGCGGAAGACCATTCTTGCCGAATCCGGCCGGAAGGGTGACGGCCGGCACGCCGAGCAAGGTCCACGGCGCGCAATATTCCGCGTCGCCGGTATAGTGCAGGCCGCGCGGGGCTTCGCCAAACGCAGGCAATGTCAGCACGGCATCATAGCCCGACATTTCCGAAGTCAGCCTGTGGCGCCAGGCATCCTGGAACGCCTTGGCCGCAAGGTAGCCGGTCGCCGAATGAGTTTTGCCGCTCTCGACGAGCGACTTCAGGTGATCACTGGTACGGTCCGGATAATTTGCGACGAGATCGGCGAATATCTGGGCAGCCTCGCTCGACAGGATGCAATTGATCGTCGTCCAGTTCGCGTCGTCGAGTTCGGATAATTCAAGTTCCTCCAGAATGGCGCCCTCGCCACGCAATTTGTCGATTGCAGCGTCGAACACCTTCTGCTGTTCGCCTTCAACGCGCGACCATTTCGCAAAACGCACGACGGCAAGGCGCGGCTTGTTCAGTGGCGGCAGACCGGTGTCGATCTCGACGGTAAAGGCAGGCAACGGCCGGCCATGGAGATCGCGATCGCTCGAGCCGGCCAGATGCGACAATGCGAACGCGACATCATCGACCCGCCGGGCAAAGAAGCCGACATGGTCAAGCGACGGGCTGAGCGGATGCGCGCCGATGCGAGGGATGGCGCCGAAACTCGGCTTGAATCCGACGATGCCGTTGAACGCGGCAGGCCGGATGATCGAACCGAGGGTCTGGGTGCCGAGCGCCAGCGGCACCAGTCCCGCGGCAACGGCGGCCGCCGAACCTGACGAAGATCCGCCCGGCGTATGCTCGCGATTCCAGGGGTTGACCGTCGGTCCCGGATGTCGCCAGGCGAATTCGGTCGATACCGTCTTGCCGAAGATCGTCGCGCCGAGATTGCGCAACCGCTCGACCACCCAGGCATTTGCGGCTGGAACCTGACCGGCATAGACGGGCGAACCGTTCGTCGTCGGCATATCCGATGTGGCGATGATATCCTTGATCGCCACCGGAATGCCCGAGAGCGGGCCTGGCCGCCGCGCGGTATCGACAGGCAGGTATTCAAACGCTCTCAGCGCGGGCTCGAGGGCTTTCGCCTTCTGCAGGCACAAGGCCGCATATTCGTCCGCCATTGGCTGGCTGTCGCCAAATAGACGCAGAAGCTCAAGAACCCCTGCTTCCGAATTGGATACGGGACGCGCGCGTCGATCGGTCATGCCAGCTTCCGGGAAAAATTAGCTCAAGACGGCAGAATAGCAGGCCCGCCCCCGGTCCAAAAGCATCATGCCCGGGACATCGCGAAGGCGCGCTTCGCGAAATCCCGGGCATGAAGAGATTAGCGCCGAGAACTGGTTACGCCGCCCGGACCTTGACGAGGAATTCGTCGACCGCGTTGCGCAGCATGCCGGATTGATTGTCGAGCTCGCGCGCGTTCGAGAGCACGTCGGACGCCGCCTTGCCGGTGGCTGCCGCCGCCGTGGTGACGCCGCCGATATGGGCGCTGATCTCGCTCGATCCCGCCGCCACTGACTGGATGTTGCGCGCGATCTCGCGTGTCGCGTCGCCCTGCTGTTCGATCGACGTCGAGATGCTCACGGTGATCTCGCTCATCTGCGCGATGGTTTCGGTGATGCCGCCGATCGAGGAGACCGCCTCGCTGGTGGAAGCCTGCATCGCCGCGACCTGGGCCGAGATTTCCTCGGTCGCCTTCGCGGTCTGGTTGGCCAAAGCCTTCACTTCGGAGGCGACGACCGCAAAGCCGCGGCCGGAGTCACCGGCGCGCGCCGCTTCGATCGTCGCATTGAGCGCCAGCAGATTGGTTTGAGCAGCGATCGAGTGGATCAGTTTGACGACCTCGCCGATCTTCTCGGCACCCGTGGAGAGCGCCTGGACGGTGGAGTTGGTGCGCTCGGCATCGCCGACCGCCTTGCTGGCGATGTCGCTGGAACGCGCCACTTGGCGGGCGATCTCGGCCACCGAGCTCGACAGCTCTTCGGCTGCGGCCGCGACCGTGCCGACATTGTTCGACGAACTTTCCGATGCCGCGCCAACCGTGGCAGCGCGCGCACTGGCGTCGCTGGCGGTCGCCGTCATCGATTGCGCCGTGCTCTGCATGCCGGTGGCGGCTGTCGATACCGAGCGGACGATGCCGTTGACGCTGCGCTCGAAATCGCTGGCGATGTTCTCCATCGCGTTGCGGCGTTCGGCTGCAGCGCGCGCCTGTGTCGCCGCTTCGGCCTGTTCGAGGCCGCGGATCCGCACCGCGTTGTCCTTGAAGATCTGCACGGTTGCCGCCATCGCACCGACCTCGTCGCCGCGCCCGAGCCCGGGAATTTCACCGTCGAGCTTGCCGTCGGCCAGCGCCTGCATGCGGGCGCCGAGTTCGCCGAGCGGCTTTGAGATGCTGCGACCGATCATCCAGGCGATGCTGCCCGCGATCACGCCGATGCCGAGAATGGCGAGCCCCAGCAGCCACGCGATCGGCTTCAGCTTGGCATCGAGATCGTCGAGATAGGCGCCGGTGCCGACATACATGTCGAAGCCGGGGACCGCCACCGCGTAGCCCATCTTGCGGATCGGCTTTTCCTCGCCGGGCTTCATATATTCGTAGGTGAGCAGGATCGAACCGTTGGCCTTGACGCCATCCATCAGTTCCTGGGAAAGTTTTCGGCCGTTGGTCACCACGTCCATGCGGTTGGTGCCGACCTGCGCCGGATTGGGCGCCATGATGGTGATGCCGTTATAGGCGGTGCCGAACAGATAGCCGGCGCCCTTGTCGTAGGTCAGGGTGTTTCCGCGCTTGCCGAACTCGGCGATGGCCGCTTCCTTGGTCATCTGGCCGGCATCGACCTGCTTCTTCAGGCCGGCGGCCATGTTGAGCGCCATATCGACGATCGCCCTGGTCTGGTCGATGCGCGCGTTCAGCATCTCGCGCTGCATCAGGTAGCCCGCGAGCACGCCGGCGGCGCACAGGCCGAGCAGCGTCACCCCCACCAAGATACCGAGCTTGGGGGTGATCTTCAGATTTGAAAGCTTCACAGGGGAATCTCCGGGGAATGCGCAGGGGACGCGATTGGCGAATTGATTCGCCGCACGTTATCGTGCGAGCCTTTAGCGCTTTGTTACGAAGCCTCTCCGTAGAAGCCCCGACATGCAAAAAACATTGGTCTCTATGCGCCGGGATTGTGCGAGAAACTGATCAGGGCGCGTAAAATTCGGGAGGCAACGGCGAGCTGCCGCGGCCATAATCAACACCGAACGGTCAAATCGGGAGCAGGAAATGTCAAAATTCAGGGTGCTGACGCCGAAAGGCGCGAGTTTCACGGTCGCCGGCGGCGGCTACAACTATGAAATGGAGGCGCTGGACCCGATCGGGGCCGAAATCATCGAGGCGCCGGCCAACGAGGCGGAATTCATCGCTGCCGCCCGCACCGCCGATGCCATCTACGCCAAGGGCATGCGGATCTCGAAAACGGTCATCGACGCCCTCGATAATTGCAAGGTCATCACGCTCGGCAGCGTCGGGGTCGACAGCGTCGACGTCAAAGCCGCTACCGCCCGCGGCATCCCCGTCACCAACATCCCCGACACCTTCATCGAGGAGGTCGCCGACCACGCCATGATGCTGCTGCTCTCGGGCTTCCGCCGCCTGGTCGAGCAGGACAAGATGGTCCGCACCGGCCGCTGGTCCGAAGGTCGGCCCCAGCTTTTGAAGATTCCGCGGCTGATGGGGCAGACGCTCGGCTTCATCTCGTTCGGCCGGGTGGCCCGCGCGGTCGCCAAGCGCGCAGCCCCGTTTGGCCTGCGGATGATCGCCTATGACCCCTTCATCCAGGAAACCCTGATTTCCGACCATGGCGTGCTCCCGGCGACCCTGTCGGAGGTGCTGTCGCAGTCGGATTTCCTGTCGATGCACGCACCGGCACGGCCGGAGGTGCATCACATGCTGGGCGAGAAGCACTTCAAGCAGATGAAGAAGAGCGCAATCTTCATCAATACCGGCCGCGGCGCCACCGTGAACGAGGAAGCGCTGATCAAGGCGCTGCAGGAGGGCTGGATCGCGCATGCCGCCCTCGACGTGCTGGAAACCGAGCCGCCGTCGCACAACAACCCGATGCTCTCGATGGAAAACGTCACGCTGACGGCGCATGTCGCCTCGGCATCGGCACGTTTCGACGAAGCGCGCAAGCGCCGTGTGGGCTACGAATTGTCACTGGTGCTGTCCGGAATGTGGCCGGTAAGCTGCGTCAATCCGTCGGTGCTGCAAAACACCTCGCTTCGTCGCTGGCAGCCCGTCAGCATGGATCGCGGTCCCAACAGCTAGGACGGCCGAACGCGTCGTCGGGCGAAGCGGAGAACGGTCCGCGCCCGGGAAAACGCACCGGGAAGAAAACACTACCCTTCGGTTCCGCTGGGAACCGGAGGCCGCGAAGTTCATCGGCGATCAACGCCGGGAGCAGGAAAAACAGGGAGACGATTATGATGAAGAACGATATTACCCGCCGCGACGCGCTGGTATTGGGCGTTTCCGCCGCCGCGCTCGCCGCAACCGGCGCATCGGCGCAATCGCCCATCAAGGCCGCCGATGTTCCGGTGCCCAAGTTTGCGATCGAAAAAGGCGCCTCCTTGCGCATGCTGCGCCCGGTTCGCTTCGTGCAGGCCGACGAGGACGTGTTCCGCGCCAATGCCGCCAAGTTCACCAAGGAGACCGGGGTCGAGGTCAAGGTCGACTTCGTCGGTTGGGAAGACATCAATCAGCAGACCGCGGTGACCTCGAATTCCGGCGCCGGTCCGGACATGATCATCGGCTTCTCCGACGCGCCGCACATTTACGTCGACAAACTGGTCGAACTGAGCGACGTCGCCGATTACCTCGGCAAGCGCTACGGCGGCTGGCTGCCGCTGGCGCAGACGTACGGCAAGCGCAGCAAGAGCAGTGCCTGGATCGGATTGCCGTTCGGCGCGACCGCCGGCCCCCTGATCTACCGCAAGTCGATCCTGAAGTCGGTCGGGTACGACACAGTCCCGGAAGATCACGCCGGAATTCTCGAACTGTGCCAGAAGCTGCAGAAGGCCGGCAAGCCGGCCGGCTTCGCGCTCGGCAACGCCAAGGGCGACGGCAACGGCTTTGCCAACTGGGTACTGTGGTCGCATAACGCTGCCCTGCTCGATGAATCCGGTAACATCGTCATCAACAGCAAGGAGACCATCGCGGCGCTGAAATGGGTCAAGGAACTGTACGCGACCTTCATCGCCGGCACGCCGTCGTGGAACGACGTGAGCAACAACCGCGCCTACTCCGCGCAGGAAATCTCGCTGACCGCCAACGGCGTCTCGCTGTATTTCTCGCTGAAGAACGATCCGGCGACCAAGGCGATCGCCGAGGACAGCGAGCATCAATTGCTGCCGAAGGGCAATGCCAAGATTTCGCCGATGGCGGGCCTGACACTGAACGCGATGCTGTTCAAGCACAGCCAGTACCCCAACGCCGCCAAGGCCTTCCTGACATTCATGCTGGAAAAGGACCAGTACGAACCGTGGCTCAACGCCAACTCCGGCTACTGGTCGCAACCGCTGGCCGCCTACGCCGAAGCCAAGGTCTGGTCCGAGGATCCCAAGGTCGCGATCTTCAAGAACACCATGCAGAGCACGTATTACGACGGCTACAAGGGCCCGATCACGACCGCAACGGGTGCTGTCAACGCCGATTACGTGCTGGTGCAGATGTGCGCAGCGGTTGCGACCGGCGCCTCGACGCCGGAAACCGCCGCCGCTGAGGCGGAGCAGCGTGCGAAGCGTTACTTCCGGCGCCAGGAGCGGTAACGCCGTCGCTGCAGAAGTAAAATTCCGTCATTCCGGGATGGTGCGCGAGCACCAGACCCGGAATCTCGAGATTCCGGGTTCGATGCTTCGCATCGCCCCGGAATGACACTGACCAAGTCGGGACAACCATCTAATGTCTGTGACGACCCTACCTTCTCGACCTCGACGCATCATTGAGCAGCGGCAACCGGGCTGGATCGTGCGCCTGTTCGACTACAAGCCGTTCCTGATCGTGATGTGCCTTGCGCCGGCGATCGGCCTCTTGGCGGTGTTCCTCACCTACCCGCTCGGCCTCGGCGTCTGGCTCGCCTTCACCGACACCACCATCGGCCAGCGCGGCGTCTTCATCGGTCTGGAGAACTTCCAGTATTTGCTGAAGGATCCCTTGTGGTGGAACGCGGTGTTCTACAGCGTGTTCTACACCGCGGTCGCGACCATCGGAAAATTTGCGCTCGGCTTCTGGCTGGCGCTGCTGCTCAACAACCACTTCCCGCTCAAGAGCCTGCTCCGCGCCATCATCCTGCTGCCGTGGATCGTGCCGACGGTGCTGTCGGCGCTGGCGTTCTGGTGGATCTACGACCCGCAATTCTCGATCATTTCCTATTTGCTGGTCGACGTGCTGCACGTCCGCACCACAAACATCGACTTCCTCGGCACGCCGTGGCCGGCGCGGTTCTCGCTGATCGTCGCCAACATCTGGCGCGGCATTCCGTTCGTGGCGATCTCGCTGCTGGCGGGCCTGCAGACCATCTCGCCCTCGCTCTATGAGGCGGCGATGCTGGACGGCGCCACCGCCTGGCAGCGCTTCCGCTTCATCACGCTGCCGATGATGATGCCCATTCTAGCCATCGTGATGACCTTCTCGATCATCTTCACCTTCACCGACTTCCAGCTGGTCTACGCCATTACCCGTGGCGGGCCGGTCAATTCGACGCATCTCTTGGCAACGCTGGCGTTCCAGCGCGGCATCGCCGGCGGCGAGCTCGGCGAGGGTGCGGCAATCGCGGTGTCGATGATCCCGTTCCTGGTTTTCGCGACGTTGTTCAGCTACTTCGGCCTCGCCCGCCGCAAATGGCAGCAAGGAGAAGCCAATGACTGACGTAGCCGCCTCACCGGGCAACAGCAATGTCGCCAGCGCCACGCCGGATACGATGTCGTGGGATTCGCGGGCGCGGCGGGTGATGATGATCTATCTGCCGCTGTCCTGCTTCGTGCTGATCCTGCTGTTCCCGTTCTACTGGATGGCGATCACCTCGTTCAAACCGAACGCGGAACTTCTGAACTACAAGGAGCACAACCCGTTCTGGATCACCTCGCCGACGATCGCCCACATCAAGCATTTGCTGTTCAATACCGCGTATCCGACCTGGCTGAAGACCACGATGTTCGTGGCGGTTGGTTCGACCTTCCTGTCGCTGTTCGCCTCGACGCTGGCCGCTTATGCGATCGAACGGCTGCGCTTCCGCGGCAGCCCTTACGTGGGCCTTGGCATCTACCTCGCCTATCTGGTGCCGCCCTCGATCCTGTTCATTCCGCTGGCCACCGTGATCGTGCAATTCGGCCTGTTCGACTCGCCGATGGCGCTGATCCTGGTGTATCCGACCTTCCTGGTGCCGTTCTGCACCTGGCTCCTGATCGGCTACTTCAAGTCGATCCCCTATGAGCTGGAGGAATGCGCGCTGGTCGATGGCGCGACGCGGCTGCAGATCCTGCGGCGGATCACGCTGCCGCTGGCGGTGCCCGGCCTGATCTCGGCCGGCATCTTCTCGTTCACGCTGTCCTGGAACGAGTTCATCTACGCGCTGGCCTTCATCCAGAGCGGCGCCAACAAGACCGTTCCCGTCGCGATCCTGACCGAACTCGTCACCGGCGACGTCTATCAGTGGGGCGCGCTGATGGCGGGCTCGCTGCTCGGCTCGCTGCCGGTCGCGCTGTTCTACTCGCTGTTCGTCGACTATTACGTCTCGTCGCTGACCGGCGCGGTGAAGGAATAGACGACCGATTATCTGACCGTAAACGCCACAGGGATCGTGAAGCTGATCGATCCCTGCTGGATTTCGGGCGGGATCGGGGGAAATGGGGAAGCCTGACGAATCATCGCCGAGGCCTGCGCGTCGAGCGCGGCAACGCCCGACGATCCGCTGAGGCGGCCTCCGCTGACCTGTCCGCCCCGGCTCACCGTAAAGGACAGCCGCGCGACGCCGCGCTGGCCGTTGGCGCCCGACGGGTACTGGTGGAAACGCATCAGATGCGCGCGGACGCGCTGATTATAGGATGCGAGCGCCGAGGCCGATGTACCGGCGCTGGCCGCGGAGGCGGCCTGGGCCTGACGTTCAACACGGGGCGGCGCCGCGGTGCGCGGCGCGGGTGTCGCCTGGTTCGGCTTCTTCGCGTCGGGTCGGACCACCTTTGGCTTGACCGGTGTCGGCGTGGCGGTCGGGACGGGCTTGGCGGGCTCGGCCGCCGGCTTCATTTCCACCTTCTGCTCGGGCGGCGCCACCACCTCGGGCTTCTCCTGCGGCGGGGTCGGCGCGATCTGCTCCTCGACCACCTCCTGCTGCTTGACCGGCTCCGGCGGCGAGGCGTCGGCCTGCTCCATCAGCTGGTCAGGGGCGCGCTCCAGCTCAGTCGATTGCGGCGCCGCCGATACCGGCGACATGTCCACCATGATCGCAGGCAAGGTAGCGCCCGGCGGCGGCCGCTGCGTGTACCAGGTCATGAACAGCGCGATCAGCGCGGCATGCGCTGCGAGGATCGCAATGCTCGACGTGCCCCAGCGCCGCACCCCGGCGTGATCAGTGGCGTCATGCAGCGCGAACGCATTCATGGCGGTCAGGTACGTCCGTCGAGGCCGACCAGCGCGACCTTGAGATAGCCGGCGTTGCGCAGCAGGTTCATCACCTCCATCAGGTCGCCATAGCTGACCGCCTTGTCGGCGCGCAGATAGATCCGCTCGTCCTTGCGGCCCCTGGTGGCGCCATCGAGCGTCGCGGTCAGCGTGTCGCGCGCGATGATGTCCTCGCCGACCGCGACCGACAGGTCCGGCTTCACCGTGACGAACACCGGCTTGTCCGGACGCGGCGCCGGTTCGACCGCGCTGGCGGGCAGATCGACGCCGAGGTCGACGGTGGCAAGCGGCGCGGCGACCATGAAGATGATCAGCAGCACCAGCATCACGTCGATGAACGGCGTGACATTGATCTCGTGATTCTCGGCCAGATCGTCGTCGCCGCCGCGCGACCGGCCGCCGAAGCTTGCGCGTGTGCCCAATCTAGCGCCCATGATTCACTCCGCGGCGCGCGCCAGCCGGAACGAGCCGCGATCGCCCTCGCGGCTGATCAGCAGCATGACCATGACAGAGGCGTCGCCAAGCAGCGCACGGTGGGCCGAGATCGTGCGCGTCAGATGGTTGTAGATCACCACCGCGGGGATGGCCGCCACCAGCCCCAGCGCGGTCGCCAGCAGCGCCTCGGCGATGCCGGGCGCGACCACCGCGAGATTGGTGGTGTGGGCTTCGGAAATGCCGATGAAGGCATTCATGATGCCCCACACCGTGCCGAACAGGCCGACGAACGGCGCGGTGGCGCCGATGGTCGCGAGCACGCCGGTGCCGCGCGCGATCTGCCGCGACATCGCGGCCTCGACCCGCTCCAGCCGCAGCGCGATCCGCTCCTTGAAACCGTCATCGGCGATGCCGCCGGAAAGGCTGGCTTCGCGCGCCGCGGACTGCACGATCTGCGCCACCGCGTCGCCGCCGCCACGGCACTGCTTCTCGACGTCGGCGAGCACCGTATCGGCCTCGAGCAGGGAGATCCGCCGCCTGGCGGTCGCGGTCTTGCGCCTGACCTCGAGCGTTTTCGCCAGCCAGATCGTCCAGGTCACCAGCGAGGCAAACGCCAGTCCGACCATCACGGCTTGCACCACGATGTCGGCGTTGACGAACATGTTCCATGGCGAAAGATTTCGCGGCAGTAGTGCGGTATCAGTTGCGGCAAGCGCCGCCCCCGGGCATGCTACCACGCCAGCGCCGAACAAGGCCGCCAGCCTACCGATCGCCGATCTGAGCACATTCTGCTGCATGATTACCTCCCGGCTGACAACAACGCGGTTGGCTAGGCCGCCTTTGCCGAAGCAAGGCTGTCGGCGAGCGACTGAAAACGCTTCAGCTGATCGCCGCGCAACGCGCGGGTCTCGTCGCGGCCGACAAACACCTTGAACATGATGCCGCCATCGACATTGATGAAGGCGACGAAGGCCGATGCCTTGCCCATGAAGGGGCGCTCGACAAAGGCGACCGCGTCGCAGCGTTCATGCCTGAGATGGCCGTGCAATCCCTTCGGCTGCATCAGGTTGAAATAGCCGCGGCCGACCTCGCCCGCCGGGATGGCGCCGGTGAACTCGAAAATCGCATCGCTGGTATGGACGATCAGCGTCACGTCGCCCCATTGCGCGATGTCCTGCATCGCGGCGGCGAAATGGCTGCCGGCACCGATGCGGACCATCGTCCCGGGCAGCGCCTCGATCACCGCGCGCGGCGTGACGTTGCGCTCGCGCGCAACGTCCTCGATCACGGCGCCCGGATTTTCCGCCATATACGCCTTGAGATCGGCGTTCTGCGTGCTCGACATGCAGGCCTCCCGGTCAGGCGGCGGCGCTGGTTTTGCGCTCGGACTGGATCACCTCAAAGCCTTCGAACTTGGGATGGCCGAGGTACAGGCTTTCGCCGGTCTTGTTGTCGGCGCGGGCGTGGGCGCGGCGGAACTCTTCCGAGCGGGTCCAGGCCTCGAATGCGGCCTTGTCGACCCAGGTGGTGTGCGACGAATACAGCGTGTGGTCGTCGGCTACCGGACCCTTGAGCAGATGGAATTCGACGAAGCCGGCCATGTTGCCGAGATAGGACTCCCGCGTCGCCCACACCGTCTCGAAAGCCTGCTCCTGGCCCAACTTCACCTGAAACCTGTTCATCGCGATAAACATGGAAATCTCCTTGGTTGTCGTCGTAGCCGGTTTGGCCCCGATCATATCGTAACGCAGAAATGCTCCGAGGCCGCGCTGGGACATCAGCACGGTCCGGAGCCTTGATGGCGGCAATCTCTTAAACAAGAGCGCCGGTTGTTCTTACTCCGATCAGGTGCCTCCGAAATGATATTTGAGACCGCCCTTGAAGACCATTCCAGGACCCGCACTCGCCCATTTCACGTCGTTCTGCGTGTCGCCGGTGCTGCCGACCGGGATGGCGTAAGGCCGGTAGTACGTGTTGAAGATATTCTCGGCAGAGAGGTTGAGGACTAGGTCGGGCGTCGGCTTGTATTGAAGATACAGGTTGACGAGATCGTACGACGTTGCCGGCGTATAGGTCACCGGAATGTCCCTGTTTGCCTTCGCCGACGTCCACATCACGGAGACCACCAGCTTATTCTCGAGGAATCTTAAACCAGCCGTTGTCGTGATTTTCTGCGGCGGGACGCTGTACAAACCGAGATTCGTCTGAAGATTCTTGCCTTCCTGGAAGGTTCCGGCGACCCCGAGGAACCAGAGTTGGGCGTCATACATGGCCTCGGCCTCGAAACCATGGATCCTGGCCCTCGCAACGTTCTGGTACTGCAGGAACGGGAAGAAACTACCAAAGCCCGGAACGACGACCGGCGTTCCGAACGCAACCTGATCGATGTAGTCGGTAATATCGTTGCGGAAGAAGTTGAACTTGCCGCGGATGCTGTCGCCGGCAACCCACACGTCGTTCTTCTTCAGATTGAAGCCGATTTCCTTGGTCTTACCGACCTCGGGCCGCAGGTTCGGATTGGGCACGAAGCAGAATGTCGAATCGGCGCCGGGACCCGGCGTGCCCGACGGACAGCGGAAGAACGAGTCTTGCGGGGTGGCGCCGGCATGCGGGCCGTTGACGAGCGTCTCGGTGATCGACGGCGCGCGGTAGCCTTCAGCATAGCTGACATAGGGCGTCACCACGGCCAGGGGCATCAGGCCGACCGTGATCTTCGGCGACAAGCGGTCGCCGCTGGAGGACGTCGTCCCCGATTCCAGCTTGTAATTGTCGTAACGCAGAGCGCCCACCACTTCGAGCATCGAGGTGTAGTTGGCCTTCCACTGCACGAAGCCGCCGGACACCGTGCGCCGGCCGCCCGGAGTCGTAACCTCGGAGGTTCCGCGAAGGTCTTCGGTCGATACCTTGTCCTGGAACGCATCGAGCCCGTAGGTAACGGCGTGACGCCAGTCATAGGTCTCGAAACGTGTCGTGTTGTGAACGTCGACACCGACAGTGTCGAGCAGATATCCACGGTTGCTGCCGATACAGCCGGAGACCGCATTTCCGGGGACTCCGCCGCAATAGGTCGATGCCGTCGTGGTCGTATGTCCCGTCTTGATCTGGTCGTTGTCGGTGCGGTTCCAGTAGACCTTCGCGTCCCAATCGAACCACTTGTCCTCAGGCTTCGAATATTTCCAGCCGAGCGTGGTGGTGTAGTTCTTCACGTTGGTCGCGTAGATCGACGTTCCGTTGAGGTTGTTGGTGCCGTTCGCATTGGTCGAATTAGGATCACCGGCGCGGCGCGGCGGCTGGCCGACGCTGTAGATATTCTCCTGGAATATCGCCCCGAGCTTGACCTCGTGCCCGTCGGCCGGGCGCACCGTCAGCTTGCCGATACCGCTGTTGAGACGGTTTCCGGTATTGGCAACCTCATAGCCGGTGCCGTCCTTGTAGTTCTCCTGCGTGCTGTAGGTGCCGCCGGCAAATACATCAACGTTCGGGTTGACGTGAACGCCGCCGAAGATCGAACCCATCGCACGGCCGTAGTTGGTTCCAAGAATCGTCTTGGCATCCACGCCCCAGCGCTCGCCCGGCCGCACCACGTCTTCGATGTCCTTGGTGCGGAACGAGGCCACGCCGCCGATCGCACCGGAGCCGTAGATATTCGCGGTCGGGCCGCGCACGATATCGATTCCGGCGATCAGTTCGGGATTGAGGAAGAACGAGCCGTTCGCAAAATGGCCGGTGCGCTGATAATTCTGCCGGGCGCCGTCGACCACCACGGCGACACGGCCGAAATCCTGCAGGCCGCGAATGTTGATTGCGGTGGACGGCTCATCGCCGCGATTCTGTACCCAGACGCCGGGGATATTGTAGAGGAGATCGCCGACCGTAGAGGCCTGACGCCCCTGGATCTGTTCGAGCGTCACGACGCTGACCGGCGCCAGCGCGTCGATCGCGCGCTCTTCGGTCTTCGATGCCGCAACCGTGATGGTATCGAGCGACTGCACCGGTGCGCGGCCGACCTGCGCGTACGCATTCAACACCGGCGCGCTTGCCTGCTGCTCCGCTTGCGGTTTGGCGGGCTTGCGCTTGGCCTGTTTTTTCCGCTCCGATGGACGACCGGTCTCCTGCGTGTCCGCGGTCTGCGCAACCGCGGCATCGCCCATCAGCAATGCAAATGACACCACCGACGCACCCAAAAGAAGGGCGCGCGGATACCTAGCCCCGTCAGCCATAACAACCCCAACCTGTTATCTATTTCTCGGGTCTGGCTGGCGGGCGCTACGCGACGTGCGAGCTGCTTGCTGGCTACCACTTTTCGAACGCGGGCTCCCCCGCCCGCATTCTGTCATAATTGGTTAAGCGGTGGCGTCGGGACGGTCAATGACCGCAGGGCACACTTTATATCTATTGTAAATTGCCACGGTTGGATTGCGCTTCGGCCCAACTATACAAGGTTGGATCATAAGAACTTCTTTGGGGCACAACAGAATTAGATGGCCGCACCTTCCGGAGACAAACTCGGAGACGCCACTGGGAAAGCAGGGGATCCCCCTGTTGCGGGGCGATCGGTGGTCATGAGCGGCAACCGGCTCGACAGCCGCGAGCTGTTTGCAACCGAACGCGAGATCATCATTGCACACGGCGAAGAGAATTACCGCTTGCGGCTGACGTCGCAAAACAAGCTGATCCTGACCAAGTGATCCCTGATGGCAATCTGTCGCACACTCGCTCTGCTCGCCACCACTTGCGCCTTCGCCATTGGCGGCGCCGCGCTTGCGGCGGGCATCACGGTGCATGACGCGCGCAACCGCGACGTCACGATCTCGGATCCGGCGCGGATCGTTTCGATCGGCGGCGCCATCACCGAGATCCTCTACGCGCTGGGCTTCGAGGACCGGCTGGCCGGTGTCGATGCGACCAGCCTCTATCCGACGTCGGCGCTGCGCGACAAACCCAATGTCGGCTATATGCGCCAGCTCTCGGCCGAGGGCGTGCTCGGGCTCAACCCTTCGCTCGTGCTCGCCGTGCAGGGATCTGGGCCGAAGGAAACCATGGACGTGCTGGAGGCGGCGAAGGTGCCGCTGGTGCTGGTGCCCGAAACCTTTTCCGAACAGGGCCTGCTCGACAAGATCAAGCTGGTCGGCCACGCCATGGGCGCCGACGCGCGGGCGGAATGCCTGACCGCGGCGGTATCCGGCGACCTGGCGCAGCTGCGTGCGCTGCGCGCCAAAGTGACAAAACCCGTGCGCGTGATGTTCGTGATGTCGCTGCTCAACGGCCGCGCCATGGCGGCGGGCCAGAAGACCGCGGCCAATGAAATCATCGCGCTGGCCGGCGGCGTCAATGCGATCGACAGCTATGAGGGCTACAAGATCATCAATGACGAGGCGATCGTCGCGGCCAGGCCCGACGTCGTGCTCTCGATCCAGCGCAGCAAGGATTCGCTGGAAGCCGAAGCGGTCTACGTCCATCCGGCCTTCGCGATGACGCCCGTGGTGACGAACAAGGCCTTCATCTCGATGGAAGGCCTCTATCTGCTCGGCTTCGGCCCGCGCACCGCCGCCGCTGCGCGCGATCTCTCGGTCAAGCTTTATCCGGCGCTGGCGCCGCAGGCTGCGAGCTTCACGCCGGCCGCGCTGACGGCAAATTGCCGGCAATGACCGCGGCGGCACCGGCCGAGGCGGACGGCGCGAAACAGCGTCGCAGCGGCACCACGCTGCGGCCCGCCACCACGCTGACGCTGGTTGGGTTGCTGCTGGCGCTGGCCGGTGCCGCGCTGATCGCGCTCACGATGGGTGCTGCGGGAATTCCGCTGTCACGGCTTCCGGCGGCCCTCGGCCTGTGGAGCGATGCGTCGCCGCATCCGCTGGCGGCGCGCGATCAGCTCGTGCTGTGGTCGATCCGGATTCCGCGGATCGCGGCGGCGGCGATGGTTGGCGGCCTGCTCGCCGCGTCCGGCGCCATCATGCAGGGGCTGTTTCGAAATCCGCTGGCCGATCCTGCCCTCGTCGGCGTCTCCAGCGGCGGCGCCTTTGCGGCGGCCTGCGCGATCGTGTTCACCGACAGCCATCTCGGCGAAAGCCTGCGCTTCATGCAGAACCAGTTGCTGCCGCTCGCGGCCTTCTTCGGCTCGCTGGCGACCACCATCGTGCTCTACGGCATCGCCAGCCGTTCGGGCCGGACCTCGATTGCGATCTTCCTGCTGGCGGGGCTGGCGATCGCCGCCATCGCCAATGCCGGCATCGGGCTTCTGGTGTTCATCGCCGACGATCGCCAGTTGCGCGACATCACCTTCTGGCTGCTGGGATCGCTGAGCGGCGCGACCTGGCCCAAGGTCGCCACGCTGGCGCCGGTACTTCTGTTCGCCCTGATCGCCTGCCTGTGGATTGGCCGCGGGCTCGACGTGCTGGTGCTCGGCGAGGCCGAAGCGTTTCACAGCGGCGTCGACGTCGAGCGGCTGAAGCGGATTTCGATCGTGCTGGTGTCGGCGATGACCGGCGTCGCGGTGTCGATCTGCGGCGTCGTCGGATTTGTCGGCATCGTGGTGCCGCATCTGTTGCGGCTGGTGATCGGCCCGGCGCACCGGCTGCTGCTGCCGGCCTCGGTATTATCAGGTGCGATCCTGCTGGTCGGCGCCGATACGCTGGCTCGCACCATCGTTGCGCCTGCGGAAATGCCGATCGGCATCCTGACCGCGGCGGTCGGCGCGCCGTTCTTCCTCGCCATGCTGCTGCGCCAGCGCGGGCTGGTCGGGCTATGAACCCGATCCTCGAAGCGCGCTCGGTCTCGCTGCGGATCGGCGACGCGACCCTGGTCGACGCCATCGACCTTCGCGTCGCTGCCGGCGAGATGGTCGCGATCGTCGGGCCCAACGGCGCGGGTAAATCAACGCTGTTGCGGATGCTGTCCGGCGACCTCCGCCCGACCCGCGGCCATGTCAAACTCAAGGGGCGCGACATTGACGCCTACAGACCGCGCCAATTGGCTCAGCATCGCGCCATGCTGTCGCAGCATGTCACCGTCACCTTCCCGTTCACGGTCGAAGAGATCGTCGCCATGGGGGCCGGCGACAACAGCCGCGCCGCCGCGCAAAGGCTGGTCGAGACGGCGCTGCACGAGGTCGGGCTGGAGCGCTTCAGCCACCGGCAATTGCCGACTTTGTCCGGCGGCGAACAACAGCGCGCGCATTTTGCCCGCGTGCTGGTGCAACTCGCCTGCGGCGAGGCGCAGCACGGGCCGGGATTGCTGCTCCTGGATGAGCCGACCTCGAGCCTCGACATGCGCCACCAGATCGACCTGGTGGAAACCGCCAAGCTGCGCGCGCGGGGCGGCACCGCCGTGATCGCGGTGCTGCACGACCTCAACCTGGCGATGCGTTTCGCCGACCGGATCGTGCTCTTGCACCGCGGCAGGCTGGCGATCGACGGCGGCCGCACCGACGCCATCACGGCCGAAACCATCCGCCGCATCTTCGAGGTGGATGTCACGGTCGAATATACCGACCATGGCGTACCGTTCCTGCTGCCGCAAACCATGCGACCGGTCGCGACCCGGTAGCCGCCCAAGGATCCTCGTGCGCGCGGGCGGCGTAAGGCCGCACGATTATCCAACGGCATCACCGGCGTTTCACAAAACTGTCAGATGGCTGTTGCAAGGTCCTCCGAGAACACGGCATCGCTTCTCACAGGAGATCTTACCATGCGCATGTCACTGCTCTGTTCCGTCGCCTCTGTCTTTCTGGCTACAGGTGCCGCGTTTGCGCAAGGCGAAGGCGAGTTTCCCGCCACGCTGAAGGGCCACGCCGTCCTCCCCGCGCAATCCTTTGTCGAGGCCCCCGCCGACGCGCCTGATGATCTCAAGACATCAGGCAAATACACCACCGGTCGCCGCGTGGATGCCGTCGGCAGCGTGATGGGAAAATCCTATGAGCGCCCGACCGGCGTCTCGCTGCCCTTCAAGGGCCAGCCGCTGCAGGGCCATTCCGGCATCAAGGTGATGGCAGATGGTTCGTTCTGGGTGCTCACCGACAACGGCATGGGCTCGCGCTATAACTCCGCCGACTCGATGCTGTATCTCAATCGACACAAGATCGACTGGACGACCGGCAAGATCGACCGCCAGGAAACCGTCTTCCTGCATGACCCCGAAAAGAAGGTGCCGTTCCGCATCGTCCACGAAGCCACCGCCAAGCGCTACCTCACCGGCGCCGACTTCGACACCGAAGGTTTCCAGATCATCGGCGACACCTTCTGGATCGGCGATGAATTCGGTCCCTACATCCTGAAAGCCGACAAGACCGGGAAAGTGCTCGCCGTGTTCGACACCACCGCCGACGGCAAGCCGGTGCGGTCGCCCGATCACTGGTCGGTGCAGTCGCCGGGCGCGCCCGGAGCCAGCTACACCACTGTCAACCTGCGCCGCTCCAAGGGCTATGAAGGCTTTGGCGGATCGAAGGACGGCAAGTTCCTCTACGGCCTGCTGGAAGGCCCGCTATGGGATGCCGAGAAAAAGGATGTTGAAAAGGTCGACGGCAAGGAAGCCGCGCGAATCCTCGAATTCGACGTCGCGGCGGAAAAATTCACCGGGCGCTACTGGCACTATGTGTTCGAGGCCAACGGCCACGCGATCGGCGATTTCAACATGATCGATGCCTCCTCCGGCCTGATCATCGAGCGCGACAATGGCGAAGGCACCGCGGACAAGGCCTGCCCGCAAGGCACCCGCGGTGAAAACTGCTTCCCGGACCTGGCCAAATTCAAGCGCGTCTACAAGGTCGAGCTTAACGACGCCAACGCCGGCAAGCCGGTGCGCAAGATCGCCTATATCGACCTGATGAAAATCCGCGATCCCGACAAGAAGGCAAGGAAGCCGCTCAATGACGGCGTGCTAACGTTCCCGTTCTTCACCATCGAGAACGTCGACCGCGTCGATGACACGCACATCATCGTCGGCAACGACAACAACCTGCCGTTCTCCTCGAGCCGCGATCCCAACAAGGCCGACGACAACGAGTTCGTGCTGCTGGAAGTGGGTGAATTTTTGAAGGCGAAGTGAGCCGTGACTCCTCCCTCTCCCCGTCCTTCACGGGGTCGAGACGAGCGAAGCTCGCTCTTAGAGGGTCGGGGTGAGGGGCTCTCTCGACACAGTTAGTGTTAAAGGTTGGACCTGTACCCCCTCACCCGGATCACATCTGCGATGTGATCCGACCTCTCCCCGCAAGCGGGGCGAGGTAAGAAGCGGCCCTACTCCTTCCTTGTCCGATAATCCCCGAACGTCGCGTCACGCTGGTCGAGCTGTGATTTCACGCTTCCACCGTCGCGGCGGAACGTCGACATGTAGTTCCGGGAAGCCTCCGTCGTGAACGCCAGCGCCTGGATTTCGGTGCCGGCGCGCATCGCGGCGCGGGCGCCCATGATTTCCATCGCGCGGTGCACCGATCGCTTGTTGAGCTGCTGCAATTCGATCGGCACTTTGGCGGCGCGCTCGGCGAAATCCAGCGTGCGCGCATCGAGCTCTTCGAGCGGAAACGACCGCGTCGCAAACCCCCATTCGGCGGCCTCGCGGCCGGACATCGCGTCGCCGGTCAACATCAGCTCCATGGCGCGGCGCATGCCGACCAGCCACGGGTGATACTGCATGTCGGGCGGGCTCATCAGCCGTACCGGCGGATAGCCGATTTGCGCATCGTCGGCGACGTAGACGATATCGCAGGCGGTCGCGAGCTCCGTGCCACCGGCAAGGCAATAGCCGTGCACCTGCGCGGCCACCGGTTTTGCAAGATCCCAAATCCCGAACCAGCCCTCGACGACGTGCCGCGACCATTGGCCGGGGCCGGCGGCCGAGTGATAGGGCTGGTCGACGCGGTTATCCGCCGACAGATCATACCCTGCGGAAAAACAGGGACCAGCGCCGCGAACAATCGAGATCGAAATGTCAGGATCGCGGTCGGCCTGCTCCAGCACCTCGAACACTTCCGCCCGCAGGCGGTTGTTCAGCGCGTTGCGCTTTTCGGGGCGATTGAGCGTGACGCGGCGGACCCGCGGCCGGGGATCATCGACGAGAATGTGTTCGTAGGGCATCGGCGGCTTCTCCCTGTTCGCGGACCCCAATTCATTCAGGGGTGACGGGCTGAGCCCGTCGACCCAGAATGAATTGTGTTGGGCGGTCCTTAGGCTTGATGCCGGTATCAGAGAGGAAGTCAGCAGGGACAGCAAGGTCGCGGAATGCAGACCAGCACCCCGCGACCTCGCTTCATTTCAAGCCGCTCAGCCGGCCGGGGTCATCACGATGCCCTTGTCCTTGGGCCAGCGCACGCGCCAGGCAAAGCCGATGTCGCGGACTTCGCCGGCCTTGGCCTCGAACGCCCATTCCAGCACACCACGCTTGTCGCGCAGATTGGTCGTGGTCGGCGGCGTCGAGGACGACAGCATCTCGACCTGGATGTCCTCGGCTTCGCTGACCGGCAGTTGATCCTCGATCGCGATTCTGATCGGGAAGTCGTGGCCGTTGCGGACCGTGGTCTTGAACGAGCGCTCATCGGTCTTCGACGTCGTCACGATCAGGCCGGCCGAACCCTCGTTACGCTTGACGGTCGTACGCTCGATCTTGATCTTGTCGTCGGCGCCGAAGCCGAGCCGCACGGTTTCGTCCTTGCCGGCGGCGGCCATCTGGCCGCGGCCGACGAACACGCCGTCGCGGTAGATCGAGACACGGCCGGGCAGCAAGGGCGCGTCCTCGGTCTGCTTGAAGCTGGCTTCAAGGAACGCGGTCGGGTCCAGCACCGGCACGGCGCGGACCGCAAGATCGGGCGCGATGATCGCAGAGGAGACGCGCAGGCTTTTGGCGCCCTCGCTGGCGCCGAGGCTGACACGGCCCGGAATTTTGAAGGTGACCTGGAAACCGTCGACTTCGGCCGTGGCTTGTTGCTCCTCAGCTACCTTGCTGCGTGCCTCCTGCGTCATCGGCGCCGGCGCCGCGCGAACCAATGGTTTGGCGGCATCCATGCCACCGCTGATGGATGCGGCAGCCCGCGGCGGCGGCGGATATTGCACGATCAGCGAATTCAGATCCGGCGCCTTGCCGCCGCGCGCGGTGCGCACGGTGGAAACGGCGAGCGCAACATTCGACCAGTCTTCCCCGGTGTTCTGGGTGATTTCGGCGCGGCGCACCAGTTCGAGCGCCGGCTTGCGGTCCCTGGCGCCGGTATCGAAACGGGCATCATACAGCGGCGTCCAGCGCGCGTTGCGCACCGCATAGGTCACCCGCAGCGTGGCCTTGGTTGCGGCCGCGGCGGCGAGTTCGATCCGGACCTCGAGCTTGCTCGGCGGCTTCTGCGCCCGGTCGGCTTCCAGCCGCGCGATTTCGCGGTCGAGCTCGCGCTGCTTGCGTTCGGCATCGCGGATCGCGCTGTCGGCGGTGGCGACTTCCTCGGCCACGGCAGCAAAGGCCGCGCGCCATTCGGCAATCGGGCGCGCCTCGCCCTTGTCGCCAATCCCGGCCGGCGAGGCTTCCGCAAACCGCTCGGCGAATTTGCGTCGCGCCGCGGCTGAATTGATCGCGCCCTGCAGATCGGCGCGCTGGTCCTTCAACGCCTCGATACGCTTGTCGAGTTCGGGCAAATTGACCGGCGGCGCCGCGCGCGGCGGCTTGGCGTCGATGGCGCCAATGGTGAGTTTTGCCCCCGCCTCGCCCTCGACCCGCAGCGAGGACGGGTCCAGCGTCAGCGGAAAATCCTTCAGCACGGCCGAGTGGTCGCCGGCCGGAAGATCGAGGGTGATGACCCGGGTGATGCTGGCCCCGTCGGGATAGACGGTGACGGCGTCGACGGCCGAACTGGCTGATACATCGGCCGCCCGCACTGGAGCTGCGGCCAACGCCGCAACCACGACGAGGCTGGCCGTCACAAGACTATTGGCAAACAATCGCATTGGTTTCCCTCTCCTAAGGCCGCCTGCTGAACGGCGACGCGAAAATCCCACCACCCCTGGTGATGAGACGTTGCGAGAGAGGAACTGGTTCGATTGGGGTTTCCGTGAGGCTTATGCGAGGCGGCGCCGCGGCGACGGGAGTCAGGACCGCCGGATAGGCACAATGTCGTCCCCGCGAACGCCGGGACCCATACGCCGCGGCCCATCGATTTGGAGAATGCTGGAGCGACCACTTGGCGTAACCAACAAACGCCGGTGGCTATGGGTCCCCCGATGCGCAATTGCGCATCTGAGCTCAAGGCCGGGACGACAAAAGAGCGAAAGCAACGCCTCTTAAAACACCAACGCCTTGGCCTGCTTCACCTGCGGCAGTGCCTGCACCTTGGCGAGCACGTCGGCCGGGATTTCACCGTCGATTTCCACCAGCGCGATGGCGTCGCCGCCCTGCTTGACGCGGCCGAGATGGAAGGTCGCGATGTTGATCTTGGCGTCGCCGAGCAAACCGGCAAAGCTGCCGATGAAGCCGGGCTTGTCCTCGTTGGTGACGTAGATCATCGACTTGCCGAACTCGGCATCGACGCGGATGCCCTTGATATCGACCAGCCGCGGCTTGCCGTCGTGATAGACGGTACCCGACACCGAACGCTCCTGGCGTTCGGTGACGACGGTGACGGTGATCAGGCTTTCGTAATCGCTCTGCGCCGCGCGCACGATCTCGTCGACCACCATGCCGCGCTCCTTGGCGACAACCGGCGCCGAGACCACGTTGACGTCGCCCAGCATCGGCCGCAGCAGGCCGGACAGCACCGCCGAGGTGATCGCCTTGATCTTCATTTCGGCGACATGGCCCTCATAGGTGATCTGCACCTTGAGGATGCCGCTCTCGGTGAGCTGGCCCGCGAACGAGCCGAGCTTCTCGGCCAGTTCAATGAACGGCTTCAGCTTCGGCGCCTCTTCGGCGGTGATCGAGGGGAAATTGACGGCGTTGGAGATCGCGCCGGTCAACAGGTAATCCGACATCTGCTCGGCGACCTGCAGTGCGACGTTCTCCTGGGCTTCGGTGGTGGAGGCGCCGAGATGCGGCGTGCAGATCACGTTGGGATGGCCGAACAGCACGTTCGAGGTAGCGGGTTCCTCGATGAAAACGTCGAAGGCGGCGCCCGCGACATGCTTGGAATTCAGGGCATCGACCAGCGCCTGCTCGTCGACCAGGCCGCCGCGGGCGCAGTTGATGATGCGTACGCCCTTCTTCATCTTGGCGATGGCTCCCGCGTCGATGATGTTTTTTGTCTTCTCGGTCAGCGGCGTATGCAGCGTGATGAAATCGGCGCGCTTCAAGAGATCGTCGAGCTCGACCTTTTCGACGCCGATGTCCTTGGCGCGCTCCGGCGACAGGAACGGATCGAAGGCGATCACCTTCATGCGCAGGCCGAGCCCGCGGTCGGCGACGATCGCGCCGATATTGCCGCAGCCGACCACGCCGAGCGTCTTGGCCGTGATCTCGACACCCATGAAGCGGTTCTTCTCCCACTTGCCGGCCTGCGTCGAGGCATCGGCCTGCGGAATCTCGCGTGCCAGCGCCAGCATCAGGGTAATCGCGTGTTCGGCGGTCGTGATCGAATTGCCGAACGGCGTGTTCATCACGATGATGCCCTTGGCGGTCGCGGCGGGAATCTCGACATTGTCGACGCCGATGCCGGCGCGGCCGATAACCTTCAGCTTCTTGGCCTTCTCGATGATCTTGGCGGTCGCCTTGGTCGCGGAGCGGATCGCAAGCCCATCATAATTGCCGATGATCTCGGCGAGCTTGTCCTTGTCCTTGCCGAGATTGGGCTGGAAGTCGACATCGATGCCGCGGTCCTTGAAGATCTGAACGGCGGCGGGCGACAGCGCGTCGGAGATGAGGACTTTGGGTTTGGACATTGGTGTGATCCCTATGGGCGATGTACTGATGTCGTCACCCGCGGGCTAAAGCACGAAGCGCGTCTTCGCGCTTGAGATCCGCGGGTCCATCTTCTTTTTCGATGGATGGCCGGGTCAAGCCCGGCCATGACGATGTGAGATGACGCTAGCTTAAGCAGCCTTCGGCAACGCGGCCTTGGTCTCGGCGAACGCCCAGTCGATCCACTGCGTCAGCAGCGCGACGTCGGACGCTTCCACGGTGGCGCCGCACCAGATCCGCAGGCCCGCCGGCGCATCGCGGTAGTAGGCGAAGTCGTAGCCGGCGCCTTCCTTCTCCACCAGCGCGACCAGCTTCTTGGAGAAGTCGGCCTGCGCGTCCGCCGTCAGCGAGGTGATCGCGGGATCGACGAACTTCAGGCAGACCGAAGTGTTGGAGCGGATCGCCGGATCCTTGGCCAGGAAGTCGATCCACGGCGTCCTGGCCTTCCAGTCGGCCAGCGCCTTGGTGTTGGCATCAGCGCGCGCGATCAGGGCCTTGAGGCCACCGATCGATTTCGCCCAGTTCAGCGCATCGAGATAATCCTCGACGCACAGCATCGACGGCGTGTTGATGGTCTCGCCTTCGAAGATGCCTTCATTGAGCTTGCCGCCCTTGGTCAGGCGGAAGATTTTTGGCAGCGGCCACGCCGGCTTGTAGGTCTCCAGCCGCTCCACCGCACGCGGCGAGAGGATCAGCATGCCGTGCGCGGCCTCGCCGCCCAGCGCCTTCTGCCAGGAGAACGTCACCACATCGAGCTTTGCGAAATCGAGCGGCTGCGCGA
Source organism: Bradyrhizobium sp. AUGA SZCCT0177 (assembly GCF_018130125.1). Lineage (NCBI taxonomy): Bacteria > Pseudomonadati > Pseudomonadota > Alphaproteobacteria > Hyphomicrobiales > Nitrobacteraceae > Bradyrhizobium > Bradyrhizobium sp. AUGA SZCCT0177. Next base: position 43,740 of record NZ_JAFCMA010000034.1, read on the forward strand.
AAGCGGCGGACGTTGCGTCGCAGATGGTGAGGCCTTCGCGGTCGGCCTTGATCCAGTCGGCATTGGGCACGCGCACGCCGGAGGTGGTGCCGTTCCAGGTGAAGACGATGTCGGAGGCGGGATCGGCCTTGGAAAGATCGGGGATTTCACCATAGCCGGCGTGCAGCTTGGTGACGTCCTTGAGCTTCAGTTCCTTGACGATATCGCTGACCCAGCCTTCGCCGAAGGATTCCCAGGCGATGGTGGTGACGGGGCGCGCGCCGAGCAGCGACCACAGCGCCATTTCGACCGCGCCGGTATCGGACGCCGGCACGATGCCGATCTTGTAACCGGCCGGCACTTCAAGCACTTCGCGCGTCAATTCGATCGCGAGCTTGAGCTTGGCCTTGCCGACCTTCGCGCGATGCGAACGGCCGAGCGCTGCGTCTTTGAGATTTGCGGGGTTCCAGCCGGGGCGCTTGGCACAGGGGCCGGAGGAGAAATGCGGCACATTTGGCCGCGAAGCGGGCTTCGCTACGGTCATATTCTATCCTTCCAGATAGCAAGCCTCCCGTTGGGGGGAGGTGTCCCGCGGCGGTGATTAGGGGAATCGTGCCCGATCGTCAAGGAACTTCGGGCGCTTCCGATATGTCCCTGACATCACAGGTGATTGAAGCATCGACAGCTGTGGACGAGACCGGCTGCTGCTCCAGCAGTCCAGCCGCATCGTTGATCAGCCTGGCGGCCATTCGCCGGCTCGAAGTTTTCAGAACGCTTTTTTCGCCGGCCTGCACGACATATTCATTGCCGATCCGCACGATCGAATAATCCTTCATCGAAAATCCCCCAGAGTTGCCCACGGCCCCATGGGAGACGCTGACATAGCGGAGACGCTCCTCTCCGTAAAATCACGGAGGTCGAGGTAGTTTATCGCCTGTTAACGGGATCGCAGAGTCAGAACGACCATCAGCAATTGCCTGCGTCGTGACGCAGCTCTGCACAAGAATAAAGCCTCAGAATCTCAAGGTCATGCCGAGATGGCTGCGCGCGAATCCAAGCCGTTCATAAAACCGTTGCGCATCCACGCGCGTATGATGCGTCAGCAGTTCCACCAGCTTGCAGCCCTTGGCGCGCGCTTCTGAAACCGCCCATTGCACCAACTGCTCGCCAATGCCCCGGCTGCGGCAATGGCTGGCGACGCGGACATCCTCGAGCAAACCGCGCGAGGCGCCCTGCGAACTCAGGCCGGGCAGGATGCACAGCTGCAGGCAGCCGACGACAGCGCCCTTGCCATCCTCGGCGACCACGAGCTGGATATTCCGGTCGCCCGCGACGCGTTCGAACGCGTCGAAATAGGCTTGCGGCAGCGGATCTTCGAGCCGCTCGCGCGGGCCACCGAGCGGATCGTCCGCCAGCATGGCGACGATGACGGCGATGTCGTCACGGCGCGCGCGACGGATGGTGACTTGCGAAACGGTGGCCATGGGGTTTTCCGGTGAATTCAGCGCGCCGGCGGCAGGCCGAGCGATTTTTCGGTCTCGCCGATCCAGCGGCGCACGGCGGCATAGCCGTCGAGATGGAAGCCGCCTTCATGCGCCAGCCTTGTATAGGCCAGCAGCGAAACGTCGGCGAGCGAGACGGCGTCGCCGACCAGGAACGGCGTGATGGCGAGCTGGTGCTCCATCCGCGCCAGCGCCGCATAGCCGCGCTTGACCTTGTCGGGGTCGAGATCGGAGGCAGATTTCCCGAGATAGAACATCTGGAAACGGCAGACCGCGATATAGGGCTCGTGGCTGTATTGTTCCCAGAACAGCCATTCGTCCATCTTCGCGGCGGCGAACGCATCCGCTGGAATGAGGTCGCTGCCGCGGGCGAGATAGCGGATGATGGCGTTGGACTGCGCCAGCGTGCGGCCGTCGTCGAATTCGACGGCCGGCACCTGGCCGGCATAGTTGAGCTTGAGGAACTCGGTCGTGCGGGTTTGGCTCTTGAGCGTATCGATCGCAACCCAGCTATAGGGCAGCGCGAGTTTGTCGCACACCCACTTCACCTTCAGGCAGTTGCCGGAATTGGTATCGCCGTAGATTTTCATGCGCGGTCGCCCTCGTTATGGCGACAGTGCAACAGCCCGCGGCAAATCTGTCAACGGTATCAGGATCGACGACGGACCAGGCCAAGTCTGAGGCTAAGTCTGAGCCTGTAGCCCATCAGAACTTGTAGCCGAGGCCCGCGCGCACCGTGTTGACGGTGGTATCGACACTGGAGGTGAACCGGAGATATTCCCACTCGGCGCGCAGGAAAAGACCAGCATACAGCATCATGTCGATGCCGAGACCGCCGGCAAATCCTGTGATGAACTTGGAATTGGCGTTGTCCGTCAAGAAACCGGCTGCAGAGTAATTGGGAAGTCCGTTCGTGCCGACATAGAGATAATCAATGCTGGCATCGGCCCTGCGATTGATATTCGCCTGCCCCATCGCAACGCCGACGAATCCATATGGCAGAAAGCTGTCGATGGCATATCCGCCACGTACCCGCAACGAGCCGTAATCGGTGATCTTCATCGAGGCGCTCGAGGACACGCGCGCTGTCGATATGTAATCGGTGGGGTATTGGAACGAGCGACCCTGGGAACCGCTGTTGGCACCGAAGAAGTTGCCGTGGGTATAGTTCAGCTCGATACCGATGAGGGCTTCGCTCCACTGAAAATTATAACCGACGAACCCGCCGTAGCCGCTGCTCTGCATATGGGACTTCCCGAGCAGAGGCCATTGCGAAATGTTGAACTGCGATTCCAGATCGAGATTGTTCAGGAGCTTGGCGAGCAAATCCTGGCCGGAATTGGTGAAGTCCATGTCCGCCGCGCCATGCGAGACATGGCCGCCGACATAGACGCCCGACCAGTTGACGCTGCTTCTGCTCAGCCCGTCGGTGAAACTGCCGCGGAGATAGTCCGGCATATCGGCCGCCTGCGCGCCGGTCACCGCGCCACACATCACCGCCACCAGCAAAAAACGACGCATCGCAACACTCCATCGAACAACTCTAACTTGCGTTGATCATGGCTCGTTAACCCTAACCAATCGTTATCGCAGGCTCCGATGAGACGTGATCTTGCGGGAAAAAGCCAAACGCATCGCGTGCCTGCGACAGGCGCCAGAGCGTTTTCGAGCGAAGTGGATACCGGTTCGCGTGAAGAAAACGCGTCAAAACAAGAGTCTAGAGCTTCGGTTCTGATTCAATCAGAAGCGAAGCTCTAGGTGCGGCCGCGCCAAAAGCAAAACGGCGCGGGAAGATCCCGCGCCGTTCTCAATCCTTAACAGATGGAAGTCGCAATTAACCTTTGCGCATCAGCGGCGCCGGCGCATAGACCTGCGGGCTTTCCAGGTTCCAGCGCACGCCGAGCTTGAGGTCATGCGAGGTCATGTCGCGGTACTGGAAGGTCGAGGTACCGGCGGGCGTGCCATCGAAGAAGCGGCCCTGGCCGTGGATGCCGGTACCCATGTCGAGGTAGCGGTACGCCAGTTCGACCGTGAAGTTGTTGCTGACCTTGTAGGCAAGACCGGCGTGCACGGCCCATGCGAAGTTGGTCTTGCTCGCGCCTTCAGCGAAGTACGAACTGGCGCGGCCATCGAACGCCGGGAACGTCGCGACATCGCTAAAGCCGGTGGTCTTGATGGTGGCTGCGCCGAAGCCGGCACCGATGAACGGCGTGATGCACCACCAGGTACCGAGGTCGACGTAACCGTTGACCATTCCGACCCAGCTCTTGTAGCCGCCGTTGTAGGCATCAGCGAGCCCGCCGCCGGGATTGAACATGAAGAAGTCCGTGCCCTTGAAGCTGACCTTCGAGCGATACTCGCCGGTGATGTCAGCACGGAACCAGCTGTTGAACTGGTAGCCGACACCGACGCCGTACAGCGTGCCGCTGTCGAAGCCATGGCCGTTCTGACTCCAAACCGTATTGGCCGGCAGGGTGTCGTAGGCGTTGACGTGCAGCTTGCTCTGGGTGTTGGTCATACCGATATCGCCGCGCAGATACCAGCCACCGAAATCCTGCGCCGGAGCCGGTGCATAGGCCATCGGAGGTGGCGGTGCGATCGAAGGCATGTCCGCGGCGAAGGCAACCGACGACAACAGGGATGCCGCTCCGGCGGCAAGAAGAGACTTAACGCTACGCATTGGCTTCGTCCTTTTGTCCGGTGAGGCGACTGCGGAGGCCTCACATCAAAAACTCACGAGCGGACGATGCCAGCAAATGCTTAAGCGGCGCTTAACCCTAATTTTTAAGGTTGATAATCTCCGAATATTTCTGCCAGCACGTGTTCGCACAATGCAAGCTGATGCATTTGCAGCACAGAAAATGGCGAAACCGCCATACATCCTAACGATGTGTTGACGGAAATGACACGGATGCTGACCTACCCGCTTGCTTGCCCGCGCCGTTTGCAAACGCTTCGTTAGCGCGCGAGCTTCGGCATCTTCGGCAGGAACACGGCGAGCAGGCCGAGCGCCGGCAGGTAGGCGCAGAGATGATAGACAAAGGCGATGCCGGTGTGATCGGCAAGCTTGCCGAGCACCGCCGCCCCGAGCCCGCCGATGCCGAAGGCGACGCCGAAGAACACGCCGGAAATCATTCCGAAGCGATGCGGCATCAGCTCCTGCGCGAACACGATGATCGACGACGTCGCCGAGGACAGGATCAACCCGATGATGACAGTCAGCACCGCACTTCCAAACAGGCCGGCATAGGGCAGCGCCAATGTGAACGGCAGCGCGCCGAGGATCGAGAACCAGAGGACGTATTTGCGGCCATAGCGGTCGCCGAGCGGCCCGCCGAAGAACGCGCCTGCGGCATTGGCGGCGAGAAAGATGAAGAGATAGAGCTGGGCCGCCTGGGTCGAGACGCCAAACTTGTCGATCAGATAGAAGATGTAATAGCTGGACAGGCTCGACACGTAGAGCTGTTTTGAAAACAGCAGCGCCACCAGCACCACGAGTGCGATCTTGACGCGGCGCGCGTCCGGCGCATCCGGATGCCGTTCGACCACGGCAGATTTCTTCGTCGTGATCTGCGGCCGGTACCAGACGCCGATCCGCCACAGGATCACGATCGCCAGAAACGCGATCGAGGAAAACCAGGCGATGCTGGGCTGGCCGAACGGCACCACGATCAACGCCGCCAGCACCGGCCCCATCGAGGTGCCGAAACTGCCGCCCAATTGAAACACCGATTGCGCAAAGCCATAGCGCCCGCCCGAGGCAAGCCGCGCGATCCGCGCCGATTCCGGATGGAACACGGCCGATCCCAATCCGACCAGCGAGGCCGCGATCAGAATGGTCGTGTATTGATGCGCGACGCTGAGCAGCAGCAGGCCGAAGAATGTGAACCCCATGCCGATCGCGAGCGAGAACGGCTGCGCCTTCTTGTCGGTGAAGTGCCCGACCAGCGGCTGCAGCAGCGACGCGGTGAACTGGAACGCCAGCGTGATCAGGCCGATCTGCGCATAGTCCAGCGCGTAATTGTCCTTCAGGATCGGATAGACCGACGCAATCAGGGACTGCATGGTGTCGTTGAGGAAGTGCGAGAAGCTGATCCCGGCCAGCACGACATAGGCCGGCCCCGCGGCCACCGCCTTGGCGGCGAGCGCCGGCGACACGTCGGGCACCACCACGGGCGCAGTGAGCGCTTCCTCGGAGACGGTGACGGGCTTGTTCAAGGGCGCGATTCCCGAATATCGACTGGTGAATAATGCCCGTTCCTACGCCGCGCGCATGGCGGCGACCAGCATAAATAGCTTATGGCTGCGATGCGTTGGGGTGCGGCTCTTCCCCTCTCCCCTTGTGGGAGCCGAAACGAGCGAAGCTCGCTCTTGGGTGGACGCGATGCGAAGCATTGCGGACGGGTGAGGGGTCTGTCTCCGCGGATAAAACTCCCTCTACGGATAGATACCCCTCACCCGGCGCTTCGCGCCACCTTCTCCCACAAGGGGAGAAGGGAAGATTTCCTCAATTGATGGTGCTCGCCTCACGCCGCGGCGGCGTGGCCGAGGGCGGTGACGATGTGATCGACCACTTCCTCGACCAGGATGCGATCGTCGCCCTCACCCATCACACGGATCACGGGCTCGGTGCCGGACGAGCGGACCAGCAGGCGGCCGCAGCCGTTGAGGCGTTTTTCGCCATCAACGATCGCGGATTTGACCTCGGCGTCGTCGAGCGGCTTGCCGCTGCGATAGCGTACGTTCTTCAGGATCTGCGGCAGCGGATCGAATTTGTGGCAGACCTCCGACACCGGGCGGCGGAGCTTTTGCACCACGGCCAGCACCTGCAGCGCCGCGACGAAACCATCGCCGGTGGTCGCATAGTCGGACAGGATGATGTGGCCCGACGGCTCGCCGCCGAGATTGTAGCCCTGCTTGAGCATCTGCTCGAGCACATAGCGGTCGCCGACCGGCGTGCGCACCATCTCCAGCCCAATGCCTTCGAGGAAGCGCTCCAGCCCGAGATTGGACATCACGGTGGCGACGATGCCCGGCTTGGCGAGACGGCCGTCTTCCTTCCAGCTCTGCGCGATCACCGCGAGCAGCTGGTCGCCGTCGACCACATGGCCGCGCTCGTCGACCAGGATCACGCGATCGGCGTCGCCATCGAGCGCAATGCCGATATCCGCGCGCATCTCGCGCACCTTGCGGCTCAGCGCCTCCGGCGAGGTCGAGCCGCATTCCTTGTTGATGTTGAAACCGTCAGGCTCGACGCCCATGGCAACGACGTCGGCGCCGAGCTCCCACAGCGCTTCCGGCACCACCTTGTAAGCCGCGCCGTTGGCGCAATCGATCACGACGCGCAGGCCGTCGAGCGAGAGTTCGCGCGGCAGCGTGCGCTTGGCGAATTCGATGTAGCGGTCGTGAACGCCGTCGATGCGGCGGGCGCGCCCGAGGCTGGCGCTCTGCGCCAGACGCCGGTCGATCGGCTCGTCGAGCAATTGCTCGATCTGCTTCTCGACGTCGTCGGACAATTTGAAACCCTGCGGGCCGAACAGCTTGATGCCGTTGTCCTCGAACAGATTATGCGAGGCTGATATCATCACGCCAAGATCGGCGCGCATCGACTTGGTCAGCATCGCGACCGCCGGCGTCGGCATCGGGCCGAGCAGCAGCACGTCCATGCCGACAGAGGTAAAGCCCGCGACCATCGCGTATTCGATCATGTAGCCGGACAGCCGCGTGTCCTTGCCGATGACGACGCGATGGCGGTGATCGCCGCGCTGAAACACCAGGCCGGCCGCCTGCCCCACCTTGAGCGCGAGCTCCGGTGTGATCAGACCATTGGCACGGCCCCGAATTCCGTCGGTACCGAAATATTTGCGGCTCATAAAACCCCCAGCCATTCCGACGCCTCTCAAAGCCATCCGGCAAGAAGCAGCGAACGCGCACCATAGCGTGCACCGGCCTTATAGTCTCTCAGGCGCTAAAATGGCTTCAAAAAATATGATGAATCATTACCGGCACCGGAAGTCGCGATCGCAGCATAACCCATTGCAAAACATGATATTTTTTAATCCAGCCGCTGCTTGGGTACCCCTTGATCGCGCCGCTTGATGTGATGGTCGCCCTTCGACGGCGGCGGCTGGGTCACATTCACGGGGTCCGAGCCCGGAAAGGTCTCCTCAAGCCCCTCCTCCAGGGCCTCGTCCAACCGGCGCTTTTCAGCGCTCTCGCGGGACTCGCGGGCGGGCTTGGGATGGCGATCAGGTCCGGTCATGAGATGTCCTTATGTTTTCCTTGGGACTGTCCCCACGCAGGGTTCCGCGAGCCTGATTTGGCTGACGTATCAACCATGCTAGATGACGACACAGAAAAGAAATTCAAGCAAGAGATCCAGGAAGGGGCCGGGAACGTCCATGAAGCACATTACCTGCATCGAGGACCTGCGTCAGTTGCACAAGCGCCGAGTTCCGAAGGCGTTTTTCGACTATGCGGATCGCGGCTCCTATTCCGAGGACACGCTGCGCGCCAACCGCGCCGATCTCGAAGCGATCAAGTTCCGCCAGCGCATCCTGGTCGATGTGTCCAGGCGCGATACGTCGACGACGATCCTGGGCGAGCCGGCCGCGCTGCCGCTGAGCCTCGCCCCGGTCGGATTGCTCGGCATGCAGCACGGCGACGGCGAAATCGCCGCCTGCCGGGCCGCGCAGGCCGCCGGCATTCCGTTCACGCTGAGCACGATGTCGATCTGCTCGATCGAGGACGTCGCCGCCAATGTCGACAAGCCGTTCTGGTTCCAGCTTTACGTGATGAAGGATCGCGGCTTCATCAAATCCCTGATCGAGCGCGCGATCGCGGCGAAATGCAGCGCGCTGGTCCTGACCGTCGACTTGCAGGTGATGGGACAGCGCCACCAGGACATCAAGAACGGCATGACGATTCCGCCGGAATGGTCGTTGTCGAAACTGATCGACTTCGCCACCAAGCCAGCCTGGGTCGCCGGCGTGATGCGCGGCAAGCGCCGCACCTTCGGCAACATCGCCGGCCACGTCAAAGGCACCGACGATATCACCCAGCTCTCGCAATGGACCAACGCGCAGTTCGACACCACGCTGAGCTGGAAGGATGTCGATTGGATCCGCTCGATCTGGCCGGGCAAGCTGATCCTCAAGGGCATTCTCGACGTCGAGGACGCCGAGGAGGCCGTGAAGACCGGCGCGCATGCGATGGTGGTCTCCAACCATGGCGGCCGCCAGCTCGACGGCGCGCCGTCGTCGATCGAGGTGCTGCCGGAGATCGTCGATGAGGTCGGCGACAAGATGGAAATCATGTTCGACGGCGGCATCCGGTCGGGCCAGGACGTGATGCGCGCGCTCGCGCTCGGCGCCAAATCCTGCATGATCGGCCGCGCCTTCGTCCACGGCCTCGGCGCCGGCGGACAACAGGGTGTCGCCAAGGCGCTCGATCTGATCCGCAACGAAATGCTGGTGACGATGGGCCTGTGCGGCGTCAACACCATCGCCGAAATCGACGATCACGTGCTGGCGATTTAGCTATCGGAAAAATTCCATCGTCGTCCCGGACAAGCGAAGCGCGATCCGGGACCCATAACCACAGGCCGTCGTATTTACGAAGGCTGGAGCTACCGCCCAGTTTAACAACAAACAGCGGTGGTTATGGGTCCCGGCCTTCGCCGGGACGACAATGAGATGCAGCGCCTCACCCCTCACATCGGCGGCGTAATTCCGTTGCGGCCGACATTGACGCGGGCAGCTTCCAGCGTGCCGTCTTCCTTCTTCGCCGCACCGAAGATGATGATTTTTGCGCCCGGCTTCAGTTCGGACTTGTCGCCGGCGACGAAGGTGACAACAGGCGTATCCGGCGGCACCACGACTTTCTTCTCGCCGTCCTTGTATTTGACCAGGATGTTCTGGCCGTCAGTGCCCTTGACCGTCTGGGCGACGGTGGCGTTGGTCATGGTGGAGTTCGCCCGCGCATCCCAGGGCCGGAAACCCTCCGCGGCACCGCGCTGGTTTTCCGGGAAAATATGAACGGCAACCGCCCGCTGGGTGCCGTCGGGCTCCGGCATGCCGGTGACGCCGATGTAGGAGCCTTCCTTGATCTCCGACAGTTCGGTCCTGGCGACGCCGAACACCGCCACATTGTCGGTCATCCGCACCTTCAGGTCGGCGCCCTCGCGCGACTTGATCGAGAGAACATTGCCATCGACGGCCTCGATGGTGCCGCGGATCCGCACCGTCGGTGTCGGCGGTTGTTGCGCCCACACCGTCGTTCCGAGCATGGTGGCAAATGTCAGTGAAGCAGCGAGCAGGCGTGACGTCATCCGCATGGCGGTATCCCTTCCAATGTCTGAGCGTCCCACCAACGCGAACACCGGAGGGAAGTGCGTATTCCAGGTGTTGGCTTCTCCCTTCGCTTCGCGAATCCGCCCTCTTCCACAAGGGGAGAGGAAAACAAGCCTCACATCGGCGGCGTCAGCCCGTCGCGGCCGACGCTGACGCGGTTGGTCTCGAACGAGCCGTCCGGCAGCTGCTTCATGAACGCGATCACCTTGGCGCCGGCCTTGAGATCGGACTTGTCGGCGGGGACATAGGTCACGACCGGCGTCTCCGGCGAGACCAGAACCTTCTTCTCGCCGCCCTTGTATTTGATCAACAGCGTGTGACCGTCATTGCCGGCTACGGACTGATCCACCGTCGCATTGGTCATGGTGCTGTTGGGGCGCAGATCATACGGCCGCGAGCCCTCGCCGGTGCCGCGCATCGCCTCGGGAAACACGTGCACCTCGACCGCGTTCTGGCTGCCGTCCGGTCCCGGCACCGTGGTGGCGCCGATGAAGTAACCCACCTTGACATCGGACAGCGGGATTTTGGTAATTCCGACCACCCTGATATCGCCGGTCATGTGCAGCTTGACGTCTTCACCGCCGCGCGACTTGACCGCAAGTATGTCGCCCTCGACACCTTCGATGGTACCGCGAACCCGCGTCGGCGTGGGCGGCTGCTGGGCGATGGCGTAGATCGTGGACGCGGCCACCATCGCGGCGGCGAACAGCGGGCGGATCAGTGTAGAACGATGCTTGGACAGATTCTTGGACATGAGGGATCTCCGGTGGGCCACCACGTAGCCATTGCCCCCAATTCCCGCAACGATACTCCCGCTCAAACTTTGTTGAGATCGGCCTCGACGATCGCACGAAGTTCTGATGTCACTTCGGGGCGCTTTCCGAACCACAATTCGAACCCGCGCACCGCCTGGTGCAGCAGCATGCCGAGCCCGTCGGCGGTCTGCAGCCCGCGCCCGCGCGCGGCTGATAGCAACGGCGTATCCAGCGGCACGTAAACCAGGTCGCTGACGACGGCGCCCTGCGGCAACCGGCCGACATCGAGTTCGAGCGCCGGCTGGCCGTGCATCCCGAGCGAGGTCGTGTTCACCAGCAGCCCGGCGCGCGGCAGCAATTCGTCCAGCGCATCCCATGCCACCGGCAATACGCTCGCGCCGAATTGATCCGCCAGCGCCTGCGCGCGCTCCCCGGTCCGGTTGGCCAGATGCACGCGCTTGACGCCGCGTTCGATCAACCCGAACAGCACGGCGCGCGCCGAACCACCGGCGCCCAGCACCAGCGCCTCCTCGGCACGCTCCCATCCGGGCGCGCAGGCATCGAGATTATTGATAAAACCCTCGACATCGGTGTTGGTCGAACACAGCTCACCGTTCTCGAACCACAAGGTGTTGGCGGCGCCGACCGCGCGGGCGCGGTCATCCGGCTTCGACAGCGCTAGCGCGCGCTCCTTGTGCGGAATGGTGACGTTGGCGCCGACGAAGCCGCGCAGCGAAAGCCGAAAGACAAAGTCCTGAAACTCGTCGGGCGGCACCGCCTCGATGACGTAGCCGCCCTCGATCCTCAGCGTCCGCAGCCAGTAATGATGGATCAGCGGCGAGCGCGAATGCGCGGCTGGCCATCCGATCAGGCATGCGGCAGGGGGTCTGGTGGCACGGGTCATGGCAGTCAATTCGGCCATGCCGGCGGCGGTGTCAATGCCGGGGTGCGGTGGCAAAGACCCCGGTCGAAAACGCAAAGTCAGGGCTCGACCTTGCATTGGAGCCGGAGATCGGAACCCGTCGGGTTGGCAGCGGCGCATGCGATGCCGGGGACGGAGCTGCCACGCCGGTCGATCGCGCACCACTGACCATCTCGCTTGGTCCAGGCGACGCCGCGCTGACCTGATCCAAAATGCACCGGCTCGTCAAAACGCGGCTCGATCATCACCTGCCCGGCGGTGTCGACCAGCCCCCATTTGCCGTCCTTGAGAAAGGTCAGCAGACCGAATTCGAGGTTGGCGCCGACCCGCTCGGCGCCGATGTCCACCCAGGTCTCGCCGGTCCGGGAGAGGATTGCGCGCTTGCCGCCAGCCTCCGACATCAGCGCATGACTGATATCGCACAGGGCGCCAGGACGCGGCGGAACGACCCAGGACTGATCCGTCAACCGCAGCACGCCGGTCGCGCCGGAGATCGTGACGAATGCGGTGCCGTCAATTCGGCGCCGCGCGGCGGCGTCGAATTTCGGCTCGACCAGCCAGCTGCCATCCGATCGCATGAAGCCGCGTTTGCCGTCGACCGAGGCGACGAAGACATCACCAACACCTGACAGATAATCGAATTTCGGTTCCAGCAGCCATCGACCGTCGGCGCCAATGCGTCCCCATTTACCATTGATCTTCACATTCTTGACACCCGGCCCAGCCCAAGTGACTGCGTCGAATTTCACGGCCGTCAGCAGGTTCGAGCTGGCGTCGACCAGCCCAAACTTGTCGCCGATTTTCAACGTATATGGCGGCACGCCACCGCGGCACATCGCATCGATGAGTTGGCCACCCGGCGGCTGCAGCGGGCTGCCATCCGCTTTGAAGTAAAACCGCTCCTTGTTTTTGTATGCCTCCAGCCGTCCGTCGGGGCATGGTCCGACGGGCTGATCGAAGCCGGCATCGAGCACCACGCGACCATCGAGATCCAGAAGGCCCCATCGATCCGCCTTCTTGAAATTCCAGCCCACCACGGTCTCGGACTTGTAATCTCTGTCAAAGTTAGCGGCGAACTGGATCTGCTGGTAGTCCGTTCGGAATATCCATGCACCGGTTGTGTCGATCACGCCGAAGAAGCCATCTCGCTCGGCCGAAGTGCGCCCGAATCCTAGCTTGAACGGCAATGCCTTGTCGAATGCCGGTTCAATGACGAAATTTCCGCTCCGGCCGATGAAGCCCACCTTGCCGTTGAGCGTCACCTGCGCTAGGCCGTCGATCAGTGAGCCTATCTGCTGGAATTTTGGCTCGACCAACCAGCTTCCGTCGGCACGCGCCAACCCCCAGAGCTTGTCCCTCTGCACCCAGCGGATCGATGGATCGTCCTTGTCAAACGGAGGTGACCACCGAGCAACTGACGGTTCGATCCGATGCCCTGAAATGTCGATCACTTCGTTTCCGATATTTCCAGGATAGGCCACATTTCCATCGAGAAAATTTCCAGACACGCTAACGCTGACGCCGCCCCCGGGCGGGAATGCGACTCGGCTCCCGGAAAAGTCTTCACCTCCGGCCATTCCACCGAGTTCCCGGCGTTCCGACACGGCAAACCGATCCGGCGCAATCGCCCGGATGAAGCCGTATTTCGGTTCGATCACCATCTTGCCGTCGCGGTCGATCAGGCCCGACTTGCCGCCGACATCGACCTGCGCAAAGCCGAAATGGTAGTCGTCGACGATGCGATATTGCGGCTTGACGACTTCGCGGCCGTCTTCATCGACGAAACCGTAGAGACCGTTGAGGCGAACGGCGGCGCGGTTGTCCGAGAAGGTACCGACCCAATCATATCGCGGAAGTACCGTGACCGAGCCATCGCGACGGACCGCTCCGCACAAGCCGCCCGGAAACGTGCACATCGCCAATGGGAAGGTTATAGGTTTGCCCGGCCCGGGCCGGTCGTAGAGCGGGCGGCCGTCGATTGCGAGCTTGTCCTGGAGGATCGCCTTGCCGGCCGGCGTCAATTCCGGCCGCTTGTCCTGCGCGAGTGCGGCAGTCGCCAACATCACGGCAACCAACGCAGCGGCATTCGACCATATACGCACTGTCACTGCCCTCGTCCGAACCGCCTTATCTGTCGTGGACAAATAAGGACGATCCGTGGCGAGAGCGTGTTAGCTATTCCACAATGTACGATTGCGCTTGCCGGGCGGCAAAGCCTGTTTCCAAACACGAAAATAGATTCCGGGTTCGCGCTTTCGCGCGCCCCGGAATGACGAACGTCAAACCATCACGCCGCGACCCGATTCGCGGCGATGATCTGGTCGGCGGCGCGGCCGGTCACTTCGGCCATGCGGTCAAACTGCCGCGTAAAGCCGCCGGCGCCGGCGGTGGCGGACCGCAGCTCGACGATCAGGTCGCCGATCTCGGCCTCCGGCATGGTGGCGCGGACGCAATCCCAGCCGGCCCAGCCCTCGCGGGTGTCGAAGCCGAGGATCTGGCCGCGCCGCGCCGACAGGATGGCGTTGATTTTTGCCGTCGCTTCGGTCGGGCAGACGATCTCCACCATGTGGATCGGCTCCAGCAGCACCGGCTGGCACTGCGGCAGCGCCTCGCTCATGCCGAGCCGCGCCGCGGTGCGGAAGGCAAGATCGGAGGAATCGACGCTGTGATAGGAGCCGTCGGTCAGGGTGACGTGGAGGTCGATCACGGGAAAGCCGAGCGGCCCGCGCGTGAGGCTGTCGACCACGCCCTCTTCCACCGCGCCGATATAGTTGCGCGGCACCGCACCGCCGACGACCTTTTCGAGGAATTCAAAGCCCGAGCCGCGCGGCATCGGCTTGATCTCCAGCACCACGTCGCCGAACTGGCCGTGGCCACCGGACTGCTTCTTGTGGCGCCCGCGTTGCGTGATCGATTTGCGGATCGTCTCCTGATAGCCGATCGCCGGCGCCTGCGATTTGACGTTGACGCCGAAACGATCCTTGAGCCGTTCGAGCGCGACGCGCAGATGCATCTCGCCCTGCCCCCACAGCACGATGTCGTGGGTCTGCGTGTTGTGGATCATCGTCAGCGACGGATCCTCCTCGTTCAGCCGCAGCAGCGCCTGGCCGAGCTTGACGTCGTCCTTGCGATCGTTCGCGGCCAGCGACATCGCCAGCACCGGCGGCGTCGGCTCGACCCGCGCGAGCGAGGCCGGCGCGGTCTTGCCGCTCGAGAGCGTGTCGCCGGTCTTGATGGCGTCGAGCTTGCCGAGGGCCACGGTTTCGCCGGCTTCCGCCGCCGCCCGTTTGCTGTCGTGCCCGCCACTGACCGCGAGGATGCCGGAGACCCTGCCCGCTTCGCCGGACGAGGATTGCAGTGTCGCACCGTCATCGAGGTGCCCGGCGAGCAGCCGCACCAGCGACAGCTTGCCGCCGTGCGGCTGATGCAGGGTCTTGAACACATAGCCCAGCGCATCCTTGGGCGAAGACGCGCTGAGGCGCTTGGCGGTCTCGGTCACGCCGGGCGCTTCATGGCGCAACGCCTTCATCAGCCGCAGCACGCCGTTTTCGCGTGTCGCGGCACCCAGCAATACCGGGCAGATCAGGCCTTCGCGCAATTCGCGCGCGAGATCGTCGAACACCGCATCGCGCGGCGGCTGGATGTCTTCCAGGAGTTGCTCCATCAGCACGTCGTCGTGATCGGCGAGCTTTTCGAGCATCGAGAAGCGCGCTTCCTTCTCGCGGTCGAGATTGCCGCCGTCCAGCGCAATCACTTCCGAGGGCTTGTGTTCGCGGTAGACAAAGGCGCGCTCCAGCGCCAGATCGACAAAGCCTTCGATCAATTCGCCGTTCCAGATCGGAATCTGGCGCAAGACCAATGGCACGCGCGAGGCCGGCTGCAACGTCGCGAGCGTTTCGCGGATGCGCTTGTTGGCCTTGTCGATCTTGTTCAAAAACAGAAAGCGCGGAATGCCCATTTCCTCGAGCTCGCGCAGGATGATCTGCAGTTGCGGCAGCTTCTTTTCATCGGCTTCGCAAACCACGATCGCGGCATCGACCGCCGGCAGTGCCGAGCGCATGTCCTGCGCGAACTCGATCGAGCCGGGACAATCGATAAAGGTGTAACTGTCGCCCATGAAGGTGGTGGTGGCTGCACTTAAGGCCACGCCCATCTTGTGGTGCCGCGCCTCGGGGCTGGAATCGCCGACCGAAGTTCCGGCATCGACGCTGCCGGCGCGGTGGATGGCGCCTGTGCGCGCCAGTATGGCTTCAAGAAGTGTGGTTTTACCGCTCTGGAAAGGGCCCACCAGCGCAATGCACCGTGGACCCGATTCTTTAGTACCTGGGGGACTTCTGACGTCTTGTCCCATTGCCGCCTCCTTGTTTGGAGCTCGGCCCATGATTGGGTCGGCGGATCAGATGCTCCGCCCGCCGCGACGATTTGGCAAGCCAGAAAATCATCGCTGCGGTGCAGTGCGAGTCGGGACCATCAGACCGCGGGCGGGTCGATCATGATCCGCAACGCCGATGCAAAACCGGCTATATCGATCGCGTCGTCCCAGGCCAGTTGCAGGGAGATACCCTGCAGAACGGCGATCATGACACGCGCGGCCGATTCCGGGTCGAGGTTCCGTGGCCACCGTCCCTCGCGCTGCGCCTTGCGGATCATCGGCGACAATATCTCGACCGCCTGGCTGACGCCTGCCAGGGCCTCGCGCTTTAATCGCGGATTGGACAGGCTCTCCGCCCATAGCTGCACCGCGAGCTTGCGCCATCTTTTTTCCTGGGGATCGCGCAAACCCAGCACAAAACCTTCGACCAGGCGCACCAGACTGGTATCGAGATCGGCCGCGGTCAGCGCATGCTGCATGCGCAGCCGCTCCATCGCGTGCCGTTCGGAGGCGATCGCCATCACCACTTCGGTCTTGCCTTTGAAGTATCCGTAGATAGCCCCCGGACTGAGACCGGATTCGGCGACGATGTCCTGCATCGTCGCGGCGTGAAAACCTTCGCGCGCAAAACAGGTCAGCGCGGCATCGAGAATGCGTTCACGCTGGGCACTGGCCCGTGCCGCGCTGATCCTAGGCACGTGGCACTTCCGCCAGCACCGTGTGATAGAAACTGTAGCCCGGCATTTGACGGCTCTGCGCACCCATCACTTTCGCGCGATATTCGTCGGCCCCGAGATCGCTCATTAGCGCAAGTCCACGTTCGCGCAGGAACGCGGCCAGTTGTTCGGGCAGCAGCCCGAACCGCCACGGCTCGCCGGTTCCGTCCACTTTGGCGATGGCCTTTTCGGCACCCGCGAAAGCGACCGAACCGTTCAACACCCCCTCGTGGACATAGGTGAAGATGAAGCGGCTTCCCGGCGCAAGGCGGCCGGCCCAACGCATCACACCGCATACCGCTTCGCCGGTGAGATATTGGCTCACGCCTTCCCACACCACGATCGCGGGACGCGATGCGTCGAAGCCCGCGGCGCGAAGCAATTTATCGTAGTCGTCGACTTCGAAATCGACCTTGACGAACGTCACCTTTCGCAAATCGGCTTGCGCCGAGCGCAGCCGCGCCTGCTTCACTCTGGCGGTATTGGGATGGTCCACTTCGAATATCCGGGCGGTCGCGAGCGCGTCCAGACGCCAGGCGCGGGTGTCGAAACCAGCGCCGAGCAGCACCACCTGATCGATCTCGGCCGCCGCCTGCACAATCCAGTCGTCAATCAATTTGGTGCGGGCGATGCCGGAGGTTCGCGCGCCAGGCCAGCGGCGGTCGATATAGTTGTTCAACAGTGCCGCCGCCGGGCGCAAACCGAAAAGTTTTGCCGCCAGTCGCAGTTCACTCGGTAACAGAGCGGCCGCGAGCGGATCGGCAAAGGCGCGCGAGTTCGGCGCCTTCGCATGTTCGGAGGCACGAAACACCGCCATGAATTCCGCGGTCCGACTGACCTCCTGACTGCGCATCTGGCTCTCCTCAAAAAGAACGTCCATTCTTTTTAAGGTCAGCCACCGTCACTGTCAAGATTGGCTGCCGTGAATCCAGACCAAGGTTACCTTCCCGGCCGAAGTTCCAGGCTTTCCAATCCAGCGGCGATGCTGACGCCGGCCGGGTACCGCACGCCCGGCCGCGCGCGATTGAAGTTCGCGGAACCGTGGACCGCCATCCTTATCTTGAGCGCCGCGACGTTTCCCGCAGTTCGGTCGGCGTCATGCCGAAACAGCGGCGAAAGCGGCGATTGAAGTAGGGGACCTCGTTGAACCCGCAGGTCCATGCAATTTCGCTCACCTTCAATCGATCGTTGGCTGCATCCATCAGCATCACCCTGGCCTCATGCAGCCGCATCTCGAGCACGCGCTCGGCGAAGCTCGATCCGCTTTCGGCCAAAAGATCGTTCACGTAGCGACGCGACAGGCCCAAACGCTGCGCAACGCTCTGCGACGAGAATTCCGGATCGTGAAAGCCCGATTTGATGGCCGCAAGAACGTCGTGCAATCGTGCTGCACGCAGGCCGCGGGTCACGGCAATCTCCGACGGATCGCCGCGCGCGCCGAGCGCAAGTGCGACGAGATCGATAAGCATCGTCTCGATGCGCCGGTCGAGCGCCGGATCGCTTTCCTGCTTCAGGCCCATGAGAAACTCGACGTACCGGCCAAGATGACGCAATGCCGG
The DNA here is from genome assembly GCF_018130125.1 of Bradyrhizobium sp. AUGA SZCCT0177. Taxonomy (NCBI): domain Bacteria; kingdom Pseudomonadati; phylum Pseudomonadota; class Alphaproteobacteria; order Hyphomicrobiales; family Nitrobacteraceae; genus Bradyrhizobium; species Bradyrhizobium sp. AUGA SZCCT0177. The sequence goes on from NZ_JAFCMA010000034.1 coordinate 61,896, forward strand.
TGAGGACGCATCGAGCGGCTTGCCTATGAGGTCGTCAGCGTTTGGGACCAATGCAAGAAGCCGGGCGCGTGAAATATTGATCGCATACCAGCCATTTTTCGGACCTATGAGCATCTCGCCGGGTTCGGCAGTCAGAAGCACCGCTGTGTCGCGGTTGATCGTCGCCTCCTGCCCGTTCTGGATGCTGATTATATCGGAGCGACCGTTATGAAGTGCGACGCAAAAATTGTCCGCACCATCGGAAGCGACGTCGCGCTGGCTGCGCCTCATCCGATCGATGCTGCCGTCGAGCCGACCGATACCGACCGCGCCGATCGGCACGAATTCAAGGTTCACCGTGAACGGGCGGTCTTCCGCACGCTGGAGATCGACCGAACCGTAAAGCGCATTCCACTGATCCTGCCAAAGCGAGAATTTTTCCTGATCGTTCAGATGAGACGGAAGTTGCTCCGATGCAAAAACAACTTTCTGGATCCTGCCGCCAACGGTCTTTCCGCCAAACTCATCAACGTCCATCGCCTGCGATGCCTTCAAAATTCGCTTCGCTTCGAGCAGATCCCGATCAAGTCAAAATAGCTGCATCGGCACGATCCAGACAGTGCCAGTTAAACCAATTGTGCCAGCCAGTTTCGCAACCCGTGGCGCGATTGCAACGCTCGCCAGCAATCAGGAGGCGATGCCACGCGGTGCAAATCAGGAGCCCGTCAGGACAATCCCATTTTGCGCGGCTTGTTAAGAATGCACCGAGACTTTCTGAAACGCGACCTGATGAATCCGGGCCTGACGATTCAGGGATCAGGACTCATCCGCAGAATTGTTCGGGGACGACATTATGAAGCATCTATCGCGGACGACGCTCGCAGCCGCTGCCGTTTCATTGGGCAGTCTCTCTGCTGGGTTCGCGGCCGATCTCGGACCGCGCCCGGCGGCGCCGATTGCGCCGGCCTTTTACGACTGGAGCGGTGTCTATGTCGGTCTGCATGCCGGCTACGGTGGCGGCATGAAGGATTGGACCCAAGCGTTAGGGAACAATTTCACTGCGAAGGGTTTCCTCGCCGGCGGCCAGATCGGAATCAACAAGCAAATCGGCAGCCTGGTGTTCGGCCTGGAACTTGATGGATCGTGGGCCGACATTGGTGGCTCGCAGACACTTTCCGACGGCGGACCGGCCGCGGCCTTCCAGGTGGACTTCACCGGCCGGTCGAAGATCGATGGCCTTGTAACGTTGACGGGGCGTGCCGGTTTGGCCGCCGACCGTTGGTTCGTCTATGCCAAGGGCGGCCTCGCCGTCGCGCAAGAAAGGCATTCTTTCAGCAATAACACCTCTACCTTCCCGCCAGCACCTCCGTTTACCGCCGTCATCTCGGGCAGCAGCAGCGAGCGTCGATGGGCTCCTACGGTCGGCTTCGGAACGGAGTATGCGTTAGGAAACAACTGGTCAGTCAAGGCCGAGTACGACTACGTCCACCTGGGCAACAGAACGGTGGGATTTACCGGAACGGCGAACTTCAATGGCGTCGCAGCTCCCCTTGATCCGACCAACGTGCCAATCGAGCAGGCGCTCCATCTCGTCAAGATCGGCGCGAATTATCGTTTTGGCGGAATTCAGACCGATCCGACGTTTGCACCGGTCAGGGCCGCGCCAGGATACAACTGGTCGGGCGCCTATGTCGGCGTTCAGGGCGGATACGGCTTCGGCCACAAGGCATGGCCCGACCTGTTCGATCCGGCGAATCCCCAAACCGGAAAGTATGATGTGAACGGATGGCTTGCCGGCGGAACCGTCGGGGTCAATGCGCAGGCAGGCTCATTCGTCTTCGGCGTCGAAGGCGAATGGATGTGGACCGGCATCAAAGGCAATCAGACAACGGTTTTTGATTTTGGCGTGGGAGTAACGCAGACCGGCCTCGAGACAAAGGTCAATTGGCTTGCGATCGCGGCAGCGCGCGCCGGTTTTGTGGCCGCCGATCGCCTGCTGGTCTATGGCAAGGCCGGCGTCGCGCTCGCTGACGAGAGGCACACGCTTACTCAAAGCACGATCGTTCCAGGTTTCAGTTCGGTATTCAACCTGGAAGCCAAAGCCCTGCACACCGGACTCGTGGCGGGTGCCGGCATTGAGTACGCCCTCGGCGGCAATTGGTCGGCCAAATTCGAGTATGACTACATCAAGATGCTTGCGCAGAACTTTACAGCGATCGGCACCCAGAGCGTGAACGCCCCGCCCATTGTAGGATCGGCCGCTTTTACCGCCCAGTTCTCAAAGATGCCGCAGGACCTTCACCTCATCAAGTTCGGCGTGAACTATCACTTCAGCCCGGCGCCGGTCGCAGTCAGTGCCCGATACTGATCCGCGCATCGCGAAGAAGCCTCAGGTCGTAGTATTTCCCGAACAGACCGGACAAACAAATGGCCCGCATTCCGCGGGCCTTTTCTATTGGCCAAGCACAGAAAGCGTGGCGCGATTGCAACGCTCGCCGGCAATCGCCGGCTAATGCCACGCCGTGCAAATCGAGCGCCAACGAGGACAAACCGATTTTGGGCGCCTCGCTAAGAATGAAACAGGACCTGATGAACCCCGGACCTGACGATTCAGGATCAGGACTCATCCGCAGAATTGCTCGAGGGCTACATCATGAATCATCTATCGCGGACGACGCTCGCAGCCGCTGCCATTTCATTGGGCAGTCTCTCTGCTGGGTTCGCGGCCGATCTCGGACCTCGCCCGGCGGCGGCGATCGCGCCGGCCCTTTACGACTGGAGCGGCGTCTATGTCGGTATGCATGCCGGCTACGGCGGAGGCATGAAGGATTGGACCGGTGTGCTAGGTGCCGATCTCACCGCGAAGGGTTTCCTCGCCGGCGGCCAGATCGGGATCAACAAGCAAATCGGCAGCCTCGTGTTCGGCCTCGAGCTTGACGGATCGTGGGCTGACATTGGTGGCTCGCAGTTGCTTCTCAACGGCGGACCACCCCTTGGATTCCAGACAGAAGCCACCGTCAGGTCGAAGATCAATGGCCTGGTGACGTTTACGGGGCGTGCCGGTTTGGCCGCCGACCGTTGGTTTGTCTACGCAAAGGGCGGCCTTGCAGTCGCGCAGGAAAAGCATTCTTTCAGCTTTAGCAGTTCGAGCTTCGCGCCTCTGGCTCCTTCTACCGAAATGGCCTCAGGCAGCGGCAGCGAGCATCGATGGGCTCCCGTTGTCGGCTTCGGAACGGAGTATGCGTTAGGAAACAACTGGTCGGTCAAGGCCGAGTACAACTACGTCCATCTCGGCACCCGAACGGCGGGACTTACTGGAACGGCGAACGTCAATGGCGTTGTAACTCCCTTGGGTGCGGCCGGCGCATCAATCGAGCAGGCGCTCCATCTCGGCAAGATCGGCGTGAATTATCGTTTTGGCGGAGTTCAGACGGATCCGACTCTTGCGCCGGTCAAGGCCGCGCCGGGATACAACTGGTCGGGAGCCTATGTCGGCGTACAGGGCGGATACGGTTTCGGCCACGCGGAATGGCCCGATCTGTTCAATCCGGCAAATCCCCAAACCGGAAAGTATGATGCAAATGGATGGCTTGCCGGCGGAACTGTCGGGGTCAACGCGCAGGCAGGCACTTTGGTCTTCGGCGTCGAAGGCGAATGGATGTGGACCGGCATCAAAGGCAGTCAGACAACAGTCCTTAATTTTGGTGCGGCCACTCAGACTTTTGACTTCGAGACAAAGATCAATTGGCTTGCGATCGCGGCAGCGCGCGCAGGTTTTGTAACTGCAGACCGCCTGATGGTGTATGGCAAGGCCGGCGTCGCGCTCGCTGACGAAAGGCACACGCTTACCGACACCCGGATCGCTCCAAATCTCGGCGCGGTCTTCAACCTGGAAGCCAAAGCCTTGCACACCGGAGTCGTGGCAGGTGCCGGCGTTGAGTACGCCCTCGGCGGCAACTGGTCGGCCAAATTCGAATACGACTACATCAAGATGCTTGCGCAGAACCTGACGGCGACCGGCGTTCGCAACATCAACGCTCCGCCCATCGTAGGATCGGGCGCTTCTTCCACTCAGTTCGACAAGATGCCGCAGGACCTGCACCTCATCAAGTTCGGCGTGAACTATCACTTCAACCCGACGCCGGTCGCAGTCAGTGCCCGGTACTGATCGGCGCATCGCGAAAAGCCTCAGGTCTTAGTATTTCCTGAACAGACCGGACAAACAAAAGGCCCGCATTCCGCGGGCCTTTTTCGATTGTCCCGGTTACCGCCCCGGCCGAAGCTCCAGGCTTTCCAATCCGGCGGCGATGCTGACGCCGACCTGGCCCTGCAGGCTCAGCGGCTGCAGCGCGATCGAGTTTGCCGAACCGCCGACCAGCACGTTTCCGCCGACGCCGACGCCGAGCGTGGCACTGCCCTGCGCGCCGACATAATCGCCGGAGAGGCCGCCCGGTCCGAGCTGCGCCGACGGCGCGAACACGCCCCAGGCCAGCGCGGATTCCTGGGTGATGCCGAGATCGAGGCCGACTTTGCGGATGGTGGCGACGTAACGGTCTTCCGGCATGCCGTCGGCGCGCAGCACGCAACCGAGATTGGTGACGGATCCGACGATGAAGCCGACGCTGGCGCCGCCGCGGCATTCGAGAATGCCGACCTGCACCCGCGCCACCTGCTGCGCGTTGGCGCCGGCGATCGAAGCGGCCCACAGGCTGATGGCGGCAGCGGCGAGAATGAGGGAGCGACGCATGAAGAAATCTCCGGCTGAAACGATGTGATGCGAGCAGGGAATTGAGAACGGTGCGGGCCAAGGGTGCGCGCTTTTCTATGGCACAGCAACTATTGCCGTGCCAGATTTGGAGCGCGTCGATGCAAATTCCATCGTCATTCCGGGATGGTCCGAAGGACCAGACCTCAGGGGCGCAATTGCGCCCTGGGGAATCTCGAGATTCCGGGTTCGCGCTTTCGCGCGCCCCGGAATGACGGCGCAAAAAAAAGGCCCGCTCTCGCGGGCCTCTTTCACAAGAGTAATCGATCAGCCGCGGCGATGATGCCGGCGGTGGTGACGGCGCGGACCGCCATAGCCTCGGAACGGCTCCAGCTGGATATCGGCAATCCCGGCGGCGACGTTCAGCCCGGTCTGGCCCTGCACGCTGAGCGGCTGCAGCGCGTAGGAATTGGCCGGACCGCCGACGAGGAAGTTGCCACCACCGCCGATACCGACCGACGCGTTGGCGCCGACGCCGCCATAGCTGCCGGCGAGATCGCCGCGGCTGACCCGGCTGTTCGGCGCGTTCACCGCCCAGGCCAATTGTGTCTGCGCGGTGATGCCGAGATCGAGGCCGTAGCGGCGCACGGTGGCAATGTAGGGTTCCGGCCGGCGGCCTTCGCTCTTGAACACGCATTCGAGGCTGGTCACGGAGCCGACGACAAAGCCGACATTCTGGCCGCCCTGGCATTGCAGGACGCCGGCGCGAACCGGCGGTGCCGCATCTGCGCTCGCGATCGGCGTAATCAGCGCCGCGATGGCGATGCCGAAGGTCGTAAGGCGTTTTCCGAAAAGCATGTGTCGTCCCCGCTGGATGAACTGAATGTGTGCGGCGGACAGGAAGGAAGCGCCGTGTTCAAAACATGGCGCTTTGCAAAAAGAAGACTTCAAAACATCATGCAGTCTAAGCGTGATGTGATTTGACACGCCTTTTTTCGGACGTGTTTTCTTTGCGCGTTTTCTTTGACAGAAATTTTGGGACACAAACCGGAACCCGCCCCGCATCATTGGCGGGACAGGCTTCGCTTCAAAACGCGCTATTTTTTCTGACGCGTTTTCTTAACGCGAACCGGATTCCACCCCCCGGATCAAGTCCGAGGGCATGCTTCGCTCGAAAACGCTCTACCGCAAATTACCGCAAAAGCGCTGGATGCGTTTGCAGGCGTCTTCGAGATCGGAAGTCTTGGTGGCGTAGGAGATCCGGAACGCCGGGCCAAGTCCGAACGCGGAACCCTGCACCACGGCAACGCCCTCAGTCTCCAGCAGCTCGGTGACGAAGTCCTCGTCATTCGCGATCACCTTGCCGGACGGCGCAGTCTTGCCGATGGTGCCGGCGCAGGACGGATAGACGTAGAACGCGCCCTCGGGCCGCGGGCATTCGATGCCCTTGGCCTGGTTCAGCATCGACACCGCGAGGTCACGGCGTTCCTTGAACACCTTGTTGTTGGCGGGGATGGAGTCCTGCGGACCGTTGAGCGCCTCGACCGAGGCCCACTGCGAGATCGACGACGGGTTCGAGGTCGATTGCGACTGGATCGTCGCCATCGCCTTGATCAGTTCGGCCGGGCCACCGGCATAGCCGATGCGCCAGCCGGTCATGCAATAGGCCTTCGACACGCCGTTCACCGTCAGCGTGCGGTCGTACAGTTTCGGTTCGATCTGCGCCGGCGTGGTGAACACGAAGTCGTCATAGACCAGGTGCTCGTACATGTCGTCGGTCATCACCCAGACGTGCGGATGCTTCACCAGCACGTCGGTGAGCGCCTTCAACTCGCTGCGCGAGTAGGCCGCGCCGGTCGGGTTCGACGGCGAGCAGAGAATGATCCATTTGGTCTTCGGCGTGATCGCTTTTTCCAGCGCGTCGGGCTGCAGCTTGAAGCCCTGCGCCACGGTGCACACCACGGAGACCGGCACGCCGCCTGCCAGCGCCACCATTTCCGGATAGCTGACCCAATAGGGCGCCGGGATGATGACCTCGTCGCCCGGATTGATGGTCGCCATCAGCGCGTTGTAGAGCACCTGCTTGCCGCCGGTGCCGATGATGACCTGGTTCGGCTTGTAGGTCAGGCCGTTCTCGCGCTGGAACTTGGCGATGATCGCCTCCTTCAGCTCGGGAATACCGTCGACCGCGGTGTACTTGGTCTTGCCGGCCTCGATGGCGTGGATCGCCGCCAGCTTGATGTTGGCGGGCGTGTCGAAATCGGGCTCGCCGGCGCCAAGGCCGATGACGTTGCGGCCGGCCGCTTTCAGCGCGCGTGCTTTATCCGTGACCGCGATCGTCGCGGACGGCTTCACACGGTCGAGCGCAGCGGACAGAAAAGGCATCATCATCTCCTAGGAATGGCATGTGTGGGCACACGTGTGCCCGTTTCGGGAATGATCCGTGATTCCAAATGTTGGGATCGGCGCACCCTAAAGCGCTCAGCGCCGCATCGCAAGAAGCTTGGCCCGAAAGGCTCAAATTTTACGGGGTCGCAGGCTCGATCGGCGCAATATTTGGAAAAATTCTGCGCCGAAATGACTCATATCTGGCCAAGGAAACCGGCGCGGCCGGGACGGACTTGGTGACGGTCTTGGCGACGGTCTTGGACGATGGGCTTGGACGATGGCCTGATCATCCCCGGCCCGCACGCCGCGCCGGGTCTGGCCCTCCGACGCGATCAGGTGCCGCGATGGATTGCTCCGAGGTCAATTCGGAATAGACGTCGATCCATCTCGCAGAGATTTCAAAATCCGCGCCTGCACGTATCGGCAATATCGCGAAAGCTTGAAGCGTTCCGATCACAAATCCCGACCACGTGATCGCTCCGTCGAGGCATGGCGTTCTGTGCGCGTGCAGTGCGGTAGAGGTTTTCGACTTTTTCCATAATGCGGGTCTTGCGACGCACCCCCAACGGCATCATTGTTTAACCGCGTTGCGGCGATCCGCGCGCGACAGACGTCCAACGGATCGATTGAAATTCATACGATGTACAAGCTCTTTTCGATGCAGCGCTCCGGCAACAGCTACAAGGTCCGCCTTGCGCTGTCGCTGCTCAAAGCGCCGTATTGCGCGATCGAAGTCGACATCCTGCGCGGCGAAAGCCGGACGCCGGATTTTCTGGCGATGAACCCGAGCGGACAGGTGCCGCTGCTGGAAGTCGCCGAGGGACGCTACCTCGCCGAGTCCAACGCCATCCTGTGGTACGTCGCCGGCGGCACCTCGCTGGCGCCGGAATCGCGGGTCGAACGCGCCGAGGCGCTGCAGTGGATGTTCTTCGAACAGCACGCGCTGGAGCCCAATCTCGGCGCGGCCTATTTCTGGCTGTCGCTGGTCAAGGGCGGCCGCGACCTTCAGACCCACGCATTGGAGGACTGGATGGAGCGCGGCTACGCCGCGCTTCAGGTGATGGAAAACCATCTCAAGACCCGGGCCTATTTTGCCGCTGACCAGCTCACGGTCGCCGACATCGCGCTGTACGGCTACACCCATGTCGCCGACCGCTGCGACTTTGACCTGGCGACCTTCCCCGCGATCCGCGCCTGGTTGCGGCGGATCGAACAGAACCCCGGTTTCGTGACCATGGACTGGCGGCCGGATGCCGAGGTCGATGATCCCGCCAGCGTCGCCGCCGGAGCTTGAGGCGCGGACGGATTCACGTTCGCTTGAAGAGGCGTCCAAAGGTTAAGGACAGCGGGAATAACGTTAACCTTTGCCGTGATTTCGCCATTTTTGGCACTTTCGCGCCCCAATATTGCCGGCCACAATTGTGAACTTCGCGATGTCGCGGGTGATTCGCCCGCGTCTTGAAGGAATTAGACCCATGATACGGTCGCCCGGCACGGCCGGCTTCGAAAGCCGCCCTGCGCCAGTCGCTTCCGCCCGACTGACCAACGCCATTGCCGCCTCTCTGGCGATCGGTACGCTGTCGCTGTGCCTCGTCGTCACGCTGACAGTGCTCTCGATCAAGGTGACCATGGCCATGCCGATTCCGGCGTGACTCCGGCATTTCCTGTTTGGACTTTTTCCGAGAGCAACGCGCGATGATTGGCATCGCGGGCGGACGAAGATGAAGACACCTGTCGGACTTGTGACCGTGGCGCTGACGGCAGCGATCCTGCTGACCGCGACCTTGGTGATCGCCACCGGCACCCGCGGCGAAGAGACGGAGTTTCCGTCGTCCGCCGGCGGACTCGAAGTGCGCACCTTCGCAAGGGGTCTGGTCAATCCGTGGTCGCTGACGTTCCTGCCCGACGGCAGGATGCTGGTGACCGAACGGCCAGGCCGAATCCGAGTAGTATCCGCGGAAGGGCAGCTGTCGCCGCCGCTCAAGGGCGTGCCCGACGTGTGGGCGTCCGGCCAGGGCGGAATGCTCGACGTCGCGATCGACAAATCCTATGCGCAAAACAAGACGATCTATTTCTGCTTTGCGGAGCGGACCGGCGGCGGCGGCGGCCGCACCGCGATCGCGCGCGCCAAACTCAACGACGGCGGCGGCCGCCTCGACGAAACCAAAATCATCTTCCGCCAGGAAGGGCCGCTGTCGTCGGGCAACCACTATGGCTGCCGCATCGCGCAGGCCGACGACGGCAATTTGTTCGTGACGCTGGGTGACCACGGTTCACATCGCGAGCAGGCCCAGGACCTCGGCAATCATCTCGGCAAGGTGATCCGGATCGCACCGGATGGATCGGCCGCCGCCGGCAACCCGTTCATCGGCCGCGCCGGTGCCAAGCCGGAAATCTGGAGTTACGGCCACCGCAACGGACAGGGCCTCGCGATCAACCCGGCGTCGGGCGACGTCTGGGAAGTCGAGCACGGCCCACGCGGCGGCGACGAGCTCAACATCATCAGGACGGCAAAGAATTACGGCTGGCCGGTGATCGGCTTCGGCCTCGAATACAGCGGCGGCAAGATCCATGAAAGCACCGCCAAAGACGGCATGGAGCAGCCGGTCAAATACTGGGTGCCGTCGATCTCCCCATCCGGCATGCTGTTCTATACCGGCAAGCTGTTTCCAAAATGGTCCGGCAGCCTGTTCGTCGGCGCGCTGTCCGGCAGCATGCTGGTGCGGCTGTCGCTGAACGGCAACGGCGTCGCGGGCGAAGAGCGCCTGCTGCAAAATCTGCACGAGCGGATTCGCGACGTCAGGCAAGGCCCGGACGGCGCCCTGTGGCTGCTGACCGACAGCTCCAACGGACGGATCCTGCGGGTGACGCCCTCTGCAAAGTGACTAGAGCCTTTTCCGTTCCGATGGAATCGGAACGGGTCCCTAGATTCTTGTTTTGACGCGTTTTCTTGACGCGAACCGGTATCCACTTCGCTGGAAAACGCTCTATACGCCCAAACGCGGATGAACGCGTGAACGGGAAGCTGCGACCAAAGGCAAGGTCCAACAGTTTTCGGACACGCAACGCATGAACCGGCGCCAGTTTGTTTTCGTCATGTCGGGAGCCCTGACACTGCTCGCCGCCACGCGGCCCGGCCGCGCCGAATGCGGCGGCCTTAGCGTCAGGGAATTCGTCGAAACCACCTATTACAAGCAGGCGCGCCTGAACGCCGCCAAGACCCCGCTTGGCAACGACGCCTTCCACGCGCTGTTCTCGCCCGGCATGCGCCGGTTGATGCAGGCGCCGCGGCAATATCCGAAGAACCAGACGATCGGCCCGCTGCTCAACGCCTTCTTCGGCTGGGGCGTGCTGCCGGGCGCCGAAATCAAGGTCGGCAAGGTCGAACACCATTCCGGCGACGAGATGGGGCCGGCCACCATCCGCGTCGAGATCGAGCATCGCGGCCAGCCGCACCGGATCCTGGTTCACGTCATCGGCCCGGACGACGATTGGCGCATCGCCAACATCATCTATGATTCCGGCAAGAGCCTGCTCGATCACTACCGCTCGATCACCGGTCTTTGAGAGTTAGCCCCATTTGTGAAAAATCAAAAACGCCCCGCCGGCGATCAAGAGAAAACCCAGAGCGTGATTCCAGGCCAGCGGCTCCTTCAGATACAGCGTCGAAAATGCCGCGAACACGACCAGCGTGATCACTTCCTGCATGGTCTTGAGCTGGGCTGCCGAATAGACCGCGCTGCCCCAGCGGTTGGCCGGCACCGCCAGCCAGTATTCGAAAAACGCGATCCCCCAACTCGCCAGAATGATCAGCACCAGCGGGCTTTGCTTGAATTTGAGATGGCCGTACCAGGCAAAGGTCATGAAGACGTTGGAGGCAAACAGCATCAATATCGGCAGGATCTGCGGGGAGACGGTCGGCATCATGTCCTCATGAATTACGTGCGCTAACAAGCGGGCACGGAGCCCGGTTCCAGCCGTTTCGCATAGCATTTGAATTCAAAAACGCGAAAGCTTTGCGCAGGCAGTCAACCCTGTCTTAATGAAAGAAAAAGAAAACCCGCCGCAAAACGAAACATCCGTCACACTGCGTGCCTTATTCTCGACGCAACGGGAACGGCCTCAAACGGCCGCTCGATCAACGCCTTGGGAGGCAGCGAGAACCGGCATGTTCGACTGGCGCGCCATCTCCGGTCCAGCTCTGACGACAGCGACGGCGCTCGCCGCCTTCCTGGTCGACCGTTATGTCATTGCGGTCCCGAACCCCGCACCGCTGTTCGTCTGCATCGTGGCATTGGCCAGTTCCATCAGCGGGCTCGCCTCCGGCCTGACCAGCGCCGCGATTGCCGTCGTGTCCTCGGCGCTGTTCTTCCTCAACCATCGCGCCGTGCCGGGCTATGACGCCTCCGACCTGATGCGCATGCTGCTGCTGGCGGCGACCGCGGTCGGAACCGCTGTGATCACCGGCCTGCTGCGGCAAAAATGGATCGACGCCTTCGCCTGGGAGCAGAAGCACCATGCCACCGCGATGCGGCTGTCGGCCGCGCTCGACCAGGTCGATATCGGAATCGTGCTGCTCGATTCCGACACCCGCGCCGAATTCATCAACCGTGCCTTTCGCGACTATTTTTCGCTGTCCGACGAGCAGGCCGACGCCAAGCCGCCGTTCATCGCGCTGATGTATCACGGCCGCGACACCGGCGCCTACGAGTTGCCGGAAGACGAATTGAGCCTCTTCATCGCGCAGCGCACCGAGATGATGCGGGCCGGCGATTCCACGCCGATCAACATCAAGATGGCTGACGGGCAGGTATTGCGCTTTTCCTGCACGGCGCTGCCCGATGGCGGGCGCATGCTGAGCTATACGCCGGTCACCGACCTCGTCCGCCATACCGACGACATCGGCAATGCCGACTACTACCGTTCGCTGCGCGGCGGCGGCGAACGCAGCCTGGCGCGGCACCTGCGCGCCGCCGAATAGCAGCAGCGACGCGGCAAAGCCTCTGCCCCGATTGATCCGTCGCGGTGGCGCCTGTAGGCTGGCGCTATCAGCCAGCGCGTCGACGACGCCGCTCCCTTCCCGAATGGAATCAAACATGCCCGGCGATGTAACGATTCGTTTTGTCACGAGACAGGACTACGCAAAATGGCTGCCTTTGTGGGACGGCTATAACGCGTTCTACGAGCGGACGGGACCGACCGCGCTCGATCCCGCCATCACCGCGATGACCTGGGCGCGCTTCTTCGATGCCTACGAGCCGGTGCACGCTTTGGTCGCCGAACGCGACGGCGAACTGCTCGGGCTGGCGCATTATCTGCTTCACCGCTCAACCACCGCGATCGAGCCGACGTTCTACATGCAGGATCTGTTCACCAGCGAAGCCGCGCGCGGCAAGGGTGTCGGCCGCGCGCTGATCAACGGCGTCTACGAACAGGCTAGGCTCGCCGGATCGCCGCGCGTGTACTGGTTCACCTACAACACAAATCACACCGCGATGCAGCTTTACGACAAGGTGGCGGAGAAGACCGGGATTGTCGTCTATCGCAAGGTGTTCTGAACAGCCTGTGGATAAATCCAGATGTCACCGGGGCGTAACAAAGCCCGGTTAGGTTGCGCCTGCGTTTGATCAGGCCCCCCGTCTCGGATCACGCGCCCCCAGCGGCCCCCGTCAGTCGCCGCGTCTGACCGGGGCCGCATCTTTTTTCGCAGCACTTTCATACCCTTTACGCCGAGCTACGCCGGAACTGCTGCTCAGGCATGCCGTGCGCGGTCAGACCGCATCTTGCGGGCTGAGGGGGGCGCGGGCCACAATGCGGCCTCCTCGCCCCACCCCACAGGATCTCCCATGCAAATTCGCAATCTCGGCGGCTCCGGCCTGCGCGTTTCCGCCGTCGGCCTCGGCTGCAACAATTTCGGCCAGCGCACCGACCTCGAAACATCGCGCAAGGTGATCCACAAGGCGATCGACCTTGGCATCACCCTGTTCGACACCGCCGACATCTATGCCGGGATGGGCGGCTCCGAGACCGTGCTCGGCACCGTGCTCGGCGACCGCCGCAAGGACATCGTGCTGGCGACGAAATATTCCAAGCCGATGAGCACGGACGGCACCAAGCAGGGCGCTTCGCGCCGCTACATCATGTCCGCGGTCGAGGCCAGCCTGACACGGCTGAAGACCGACTACATCGATCTCTACCAGCAGCACGATTACGATCCCTTGACGCCGATCGAGGAGACCATGCGCGCGCTCGACGATCTCGTCCGCCAGGGCAAGGTCCGCTACATCGGCAATTCGAATTTTCCGGCCTGGCGCATCGCCGAGGCCGAACTGGTCGCGCGGCAGATGAACGTCAACCGCTTCGTCTCCTGCCAGGACGAATACAGCCTCGTGGTGCGCGACATCGAAAAGGATCTGTTGCCGGCCGCGAAGGAATACAAGCTCGGCCTGCTGCCGTTCTTCCCGCTGGCAAGCGGCTTGCTCACCGGTAAATACAAGCGCGGCGCCGCCGCGCCCGACGACACGCGTTTTGCAAAAGCCCCCGCGCTCAAGGAGCGTTACGTCACGCCGCGTAATGAAGACATCGTCGAGAAGCTGCAGGCCTTCGCCGACAAGAGCGGCCATACCATGCTCGAGCTCGCCTTCTCCTGGCTCGCCTCGCACCCGCAAGTCTCCAGCGTCATCGCCGGCGCCACCCGCGTCGAACAGGTCGAGCAGAACGTGAAAGCGATCAGCTGGCAGTTGAGCGCGCAGGAGCTCGCGGAGATCGACGCGATTACGAAGGGGTAGGGGAGGCAACATAAACGGTGTCGTCCCGGCGAACGCCGGGACCCATACGCCGCGGCCGTTATTGTTGCAGAAGGTCGCTAACGCCGGCGATCTCACCGATGGGCCGCGGCGTATGGGTCGTAAGTCTCGGTGCCTCGATTAAGATGGGGCGATCGAGGCGGGCGTTGCGGG
>NZ_JAFCMA010000035.1:0-73130 GCF_018130125.1 Bradyrhizobium sp. AUGA SZCCT0177
AACGACCTCCCATAAACCCCGCAACGCCCGCCTCGATCGCCCCATCTTAATCGAGGCACCGAGACTTACGACCCATAACCACCGATGCTCGTGGTTACGAGAAGTCGTCGAACACCGTTTTCTAATCGATGGGCCGCGGCGTATGGGTCCCGGCTCAAGGCCGGGACGACGAGAGATATGGGTCTGAACCTTCCAGCCGTTCACCTCGTCTAACTGCCCATGCAGCTGATTCAATCCAGTAAACAGGCTTTTCGCGCAGCCATGGCCCGCTTTGACGCCTGGACCAGCCAGCATCAGACGGCGCTCCGCACGCTTCGTCATGTGGTCTGCTCCGCCCTGCTGCTCGGCGGTGTGGCTCACGCCGCCTATCATTCCGCTTTGGCCCAATCCGCGCAGGTGTCGTGCGGTGAGATGTGTCAGGCCATGCCGGGCTTCTACGTCCTCGCCGCCACGGCCTGGGGCGGCGTGGCCGTATCAGTAGCACTGGCTTACGCAGCCGTGCTTCACGCCTTCAAACGAAAACCTCCCACGGACGGCGATATCGTCTGGGTTGCAACGGGCTTCATCCTCGCACTATTCGACACGCTGTTGGGCGCGCACAGCTATGCCCGGGCCGAGTTCTTTTTCGCATGGTGCGTGGGCGGCGTCGGCGTGGTGGATTTTTTCTGGTCGCGGCTTGCGAGCAGGCCAAACGGGAATCATGGCGCGGGCGTAGCCGTAGCTCCCTGGGGACGCTCCAGATTTAATTGGTGGATTTCAGTTAGCTGATCAAGCCTACCGCGCTTAGCGGCACTGTCCAAAGTCCGAAGGGCGCAGCGCTTGACGAGTGCGGCGAGACCGGCAAGTCTTGCCCGCAGATCGGCGCGCTATTTTGCCGATGGGTCCGGCCGCCAGGACCCTCTTCATTGGACACCAATTTATTATGCAAAACGTCATTCGATTTATTGTCAAAGCCGCCCTGCTGTCAGCCATAGTCGCCTTGCCTGATATGGCCCGTGCGCAATCAGGGAGCGCGGGCGGCAGCATCGGCAATGACGAAAAATCGCTGTCCGGTTCGCGCACGACGCCCCGGGCCGTTGAACCCGAAAAGCCGGCACGACGCAGCAAGCCCGAAGCGGAGGCACCGCGCCGGGCACCGCGAAGCAGCGGGGGCGGCGGTGGCAATCTGGATGGAGCATGGGTTCTTACCAGCGTCGGCACGCCCTGCGCCAGCTCCACCGACACGGTGGTCGTCACCAGCGGCAGGATGGTGGGGCAATACGGCACCGGTCAAGTCAGCTCGAACGGCTCGGTGTCCGGAACCGGCAGCGCCGGGAGCCTGAGTTGGACCATGTCCGGACGCCTCTCGGGCCGCAGCGGCTCCGGTTCGTTCCGGCGATCCGACGGATGCGTTGGAAGCTGGACCGGATCAAAACAGTAGTTGTTGGCCCGTACGGGCGGTTGCGTCCGTCAAGGCGACCGCCAGCCGTCAGGCCAGCTTCATCGGCGCATCACGAACCATCCGCAGGTCGATCCTGCTGATCAGATCGGAACGGAGCAGCTCTGCGGCGCCGATAGCCTCCTCCGTCTGCCGCAAGGTGCTGACATTCGATCCGAGCGAGACAATTCCGCCCAGGATCATCGCGATCGATCCGAGGGCTGCCGTTTGACCGGCCCCTAACAGGCCGAGCACCGTGACGAGCAGCAATGCGGCGCCGCCGGCGACGGCCGCCTTGGAGGCCAGGATATACTTCCGGCATCGCTCGGCGGCCTCGGCAAGCTCCTCAAGCCGCGCTTCGATCCGTGAAATCTCTTCGGTCGGGTCGTCTTCAATCATTGAACGGCAGATACCGGAATTGGTGGAAATTCACCCTACGCGCTGCGGGTGCCGGTGATCAAGGCATCGGGCTTCGAGCCTGCACGCAGGATCGGTGGCGCGATGCTGGCTCACGGTACGCGATCCCGATCAAGCGATGGTGACGTTTCGTGAAGGGCTTCCCCCTTCCACAGGAAACCATAACGTCGGTATGTCGTTGCCTGAAGTGGATATCGCGTCGTGATTCCGATGCCGCCACACACAGGCCAACGCCGTCGGAGTTCCCAATGAATCGTCTTTGTGTCGCGGCGCTGGCCAGCGCCCTGCTCGCTTCACTCTATGCACCGGCCAGCGCCGCCGCGCGCGAGCCCTATGGCATTGGGCTGGAAGGATTCGCCTATCCCTATCCGGTCAGCCTGCTGCCGCTCACCAACGACGGCGAGCAAGTGCGGATGGCCTATATGGATGTCGCCCCGGCGCAGCCGAACGGGCGCACCGTGGTGCTGCTGCACGGCCGCAATTTCCCGTCGAGCTATTGGGCGCCGGTCATCAAGACGCTCTCGGACGCAGGCTATCGCGTGGTGGTGCCGGACCAGATCGGCTTCGGCAAATCCTCCAAGCCGCAAGGCGAGCTGCATTTCGACACGCTGGCGCGCAACACGATGACGCTGCTGGATCATCTGCAAATCGCCAGGGCCGATATCGTCGCCCATTCGCTCGGCGGAATGCTCGGCGTGCGGATCGCCCGCGCCTACCCTGAGCGGGTCGATCACCTCGTGCTGACCGCGCCGATCGGGCTCGAGGATTACCGTCTCTATGTGCCGCCGACGCCGACCGAAAAGATTCTGGAGAACGAGGACAGGCTGACCGCCGACGGATACCGCAAGCAGCTCGAGACCAATTATGCGCTAAAACTGCCGGCGGACCAGGTAACGCCGTTCATCGACGCGCGTTTCAACATCAAGGGCAGCGCCGAATATCCGCGCTGGCTGCGCGCCTTCGTAAGCTCCGCGCAGATGATCTATCGCGAGCCGGTGGCGCATGAAATACCGCTCATCACGCGGCCGACCCTGTTCATCATGGGCGCCGACGATCACAACGCACCGGGCAAAGCCAACGCCCCCGAAGCGCTGCGGCCGAAGATGGGCCACAACGCCGACCTCGCCAAAGCGCTCGCCGCCAAAATGCCGAACGCCCGCGCCGAGGTGATTCCGGACACCGGGCATCTGGTGTTTCTGGAGGCGCCGGCGAAATATAACGAGTTGTTGCTGGGGTTTCTGGCGGCGCGGTAGGGACGCGTAGGATGGGTGGAGCGAAGCGATACCCATCGATTGGCGGCGTAAAGATCGAAAGATGGTGGGCACGCTACGCTTTGTCCACTCGGACGGTGAACCGTTCGGCCTCACGATCAACCATTTCGCGCGTGATCATCTCGTTTTCGAGACGAGTGTTGCCATAGACAAAGCTGCGCCGCTGCTGTTCCCTCTGTTCGGGAGTCGGCTTGGCGGTCTTGGCAGCTTCAAGCAACTCTTTTAAGCCGTCGGTCATAAGAGCAATATAGTTCGCTCAGCCAACTAACAACAGTCCTTCCCGCCCGTCATTCCGGGGCATCGCGCAGCGATGAGCCCGGAATCCATAACCACGATCGAAGGGCGGTAGGGCGGGTTAGTAGTTAGCGTAACTTAACCCGCTATCATTTGGACGAGTCGATAACACGAGCGGTGGATTACGCTTCGCTAACCCACCCTACGAACTGCTCGCTGTCAATCCTCGCGTTTCATGATGAGAGTCACGAACTCTTCCGACGGTCGGACGTTGTGTTCTTCAACGTAGTGCCGGAATCCCGCTGGCCATTCCCATCGGCCAAACCGAAATGATTCGAAACCATTCAGACAGCCGCAAACTCGACATGTTGAGTATCCGCGATAAGCTACTCTCTCGGCAATCGCCTCCATAGATGACAAGCAGGCCAAAAAGGCCGCTCGTGCAGGCCAGTGCTCGACTTGCGCTGGCCATGGCAGTTCGCTTTCCTCGTCGATACGCGTACGCCAGAATCCCTCGTATCTCGGTTCTCCAGTTTCAAATGCGCCTTGCTCTCCCTGCGTTGCAGGGACGTAGAACCACCAAGCGTCGTCCAGCGTGAGCGCCGCACATTTTACTACCGATCCCGGGGGACCTGACTCGACGACCCGCACATGGCAGGAGCGCGAGGAGTTTCGAGGATCAGGTACAACGATGTCGTGCTCGTCTACTGACGACCATGCAAAGCGCCATGGATTCCAGCCGTCAATCGATTGGGATTGAATTTCCTCTCGGGTTTTCCCTCGAGGTAATCGACCGAGTAACCGCCAGATAGCCATTGGATGCCTTGTTACTCGTCGGTCACCCGCAACAGCTCAGCTTCGCAGGGTGAGTTAGCGCAGCGTAACCCACCAAAGCCTTGGTGCGCGGTCAGTTCGGCTGGTGGGTTACGCTTCGCTAACCCACCCCACGAAGCGACTCACAACGGCAAATTGTCGTGCTTCTTCGCCGGCATCTCGACCTTCTTATCCTTGAGCATCGCAAGCGCCCGCGCGATCCGCTTTCTCGTCGAGTGCGGCATGATGACGTCATCGATGTAGCCGCGCTCGGCCGCGATGAACGGCGACAGGAAGCGGTCTTCGTATTCCTTCGTTCGCGCGGCGATCTTATCTGCATCGCCGATGTCGCTGCGGAAGATGATTTCGACCGCGCCCTTGGCGCCCATCACGGCGATCTGGGCGGTCGGCCAGGCGTAGTTCATGTCGGCGCCGATTTCCTTGGACGCCATCACGTCGAACGCGCCGCCATAGGCCTTGCGGGTGATGATGGTCACCAGCGGCACCGTGCATTGCGAATAGGCGAACAGCAGTTTTGCGCCGTGCTTGATCAGGCCGCCATATTCCTGCGCGGTGCCCGGCAGGAAGCCCGGCACGTCCACGAACGTCACGATCGGGATGTTGAAGGCGTCGCAGAACCGAACGAAGCGGGCGGCCTTGCGTGAGGCGTCAGAGTCGAGCACGCCCGCCAGCACCATCGGCTGGTTGGCGACAAAGCCGACGGTGCGGCCGGCGATGCGGCCAAAGCCGGTGACGATGTTTTTCGCAAACGTCTCCGAGATTTCGAAGAAGTCGCCCTCGTCCACGACCTTCAGGATCAGTTCCTTCATGTCGTAGGGCTTGTTCGGATTGTCGGGGATCAGCGTGTCCAGGGACATATCGAGGCGTTCGATATTGTCGAAGCTCGGCCATTCCGGCACGCCGTCGGTGTTGTTGCTGGGCAGGAAGTCGATCAGCCGGCGCATCTGCAGCAGCGTCTCGACGTCGTTGTCGAACGCGCCGTCCGCGATCGAGGAGCGCGTGGCGTGCACGGAGGCGCCGCCGAGTTCCTCGGCCGTGACCACCTCGTTGGTGACGGTTTTGACCACGTCGGGCCCGGTGACGAACATGTAGCTCGTGTTCTTCACCATGAAGATGAAGTCGGTCATCGCGGGCGAATAGACGTCGCCGCCGGCGCAGGGGCCCATGATGACCGAGATCTGCGGGATCACGCCCGATGCGATGACATTGCGGCGGAACACGTAGGAATAGCCCGCGAGGGCCGCGACGCCTTCCTGGATGCGCGCGCCGCCGGCGTCATAGAGCCCGATGATCGGCGCCCGCGCCTTCATCGCCATGTCCTGCAGCTTTGTAATTTTCAGCGCATGGGTCTCCGACAGCGAGCCGCCGAACACGGTAAAATCCTTGGCGAACACAAAAGTCTTGCGGCCGTTGACGGTGCCCCAGCCGGTGACGACGCCGTCGCCGGGGATCTTGTTCTTTTCCATGCCGAATTCGACCGAGCGGTGCTCGACGAACATGTCGAATTCCTCGAACGAGCCCTTGTCGAGCAGCAGTTCGATGCGCTCCCGCGCGGTCAGCTTGCCGCGAGCGTGCTGCGCCTCGATGCGCTTCTCGCCGCCGCCGAGCTTGGCGCCGGCGCGCCGTTCTTCGAGGGTGTCCAGGATATCTTTCATTTGCTGCCGCCCGTCATAGGTCCGAATTGGCCGGGGTTCTAACACGGCCTTTTGCGAACCGGAAACACCCCTCCATGCCCTCTGGCACCGGTGCGGAAATGCACCTATATCCGCACCTCTGCACAGGGGATGCAATTGACGGATACTGCGACCGCCGAGCCTACCGGGACCGTTACCGGGGGCCTGCGAACCATGCTCCGGCTGGAAGGCCTGGCGCTATTTCTGGGGATGACGCTGCTTTACTGGGTCTGGGACGGATCGTGGTGGGTCTACGCCGCCCTGTTCCTGGCGCCCGACCTCAGCTTCGCCGCCTATTTTTTCGGGCCGCGCTTCGGCGCGATGCTCTACAACGCCGCCCACACCTACATGGTGCCGATGGCGCTGATGACGGTCGGCTTTGTGACGGCCGAGCCTTTGGTGCTGTCGGTCGCGATGATCTGGCTCGCCCATATCGGCTTCGACCGCGCGCTGGGGTTTGGGCTGAAATATACCACCGGGTTTGGCTTCACCCATCTCGGGCGGATCGGGAAGAAATAGCCCGGCCACCGCGGCTTCCGAAACACCTTTCCCTCTGCTACCGTTCCCATCGCCATAAGGCCTGTCGGGGGCCGCGGCGATTTTCGATCTGTATTGCAAGACCTGTCCATTTTTGAACGACGGAAAACCCATGCGCTATGCATTCATGGTCGTTTGCCTGCTATTTTCATTCGTTGGCACCCCAAGCGAGGCCAAGCCGGACAAGCGGATCGCGCTCGTCATCGGCAATGCCAAATACCAACATGCATCCCAGCTCGCCAACCCGCTCAACGATGCCAGCGATATCGCGGCCTCCTTGCAGCGCATCGGCTTCACGGTGACCTCGCTTCCGAACGCCAACCACGAAAGGATGCGCCTCGCCATCAAGGACTTCACCCGGTCCGCGCAGGGTGCGGATTTTGCGGTCGTGTTTTATGCCGGTCATGGAATGGAAATTGCCGGCGAGAACTGGCTCATACCGGTCGATGCCGAATTGCAATCGGATACGGCGGCCGAGACCGAAGCGATCAATTTGAAGACGCTGATGCTCGCCGTTGGCAACACGTCGAGCCTTGGCATGGTCATTCTCGACGCCTGCCGGAACAACCCCTTTGCCGCCAACATGCAGCGAACCAATCGAACCCGCGATGTCGAACGTGGATTCAAGAGGGTCGACCCCGGCAACAACGTGCTGGTTGTCTACGCCGCAAGGGATGGTACGACCGCGGCCGACGGCACGGGCCGCAACAGCCCGTTTGCGCAGGCGCTACTGAAGCATATCGAGACGCCAGGACTCGAAGTCGTGCAATTGTTCAGGACGGTGCGCGACGACGTGCTGAAGACGACCGGAGGCCGGCAGCAGCCGTTCGTTTACGGTTCGCCCTCCGCTACCCTGATTTACTTCAAGCCTCCGATCGGCGGGCCCACCGGACTGGACGAGGCACAGTGGCGCATCATACTGAAAGCCATCGCCTCCAAGGAATTCGACACCGTGCTTTCCGTGCAAGCCAAGCATGCGCTGGAGGCGGAGGCCATGAACCAGTTCCTGCAGGCGTTTCCGAAGAGTCCGCATGCAACCGAGGCCGCAGTACGGCTAACCGAGCTCAAAAAGCTGATAGCGGCCGCCCCACCCGTTTCGATCGAAGAAGAAGGTGCATGGCGCCAACTGGCAGAGTTCAAGGCCGGCAAGACCTTCCGGGACCTGTCAGCCCGGCAACGCCTGGAGGCAGAACGAACGGCGCTGAGCGAGTTCAAGAACAAGTACCCAAAGAGCCGCCATGGGCAGGAAGTCAACGCCCGGCTGACGGAGCTGGAGGCCCTGATTGCGAAGGACACATCGCCGAGTTCGGAAGAGGCCATGGCCTGGATCTATCTGAACAGCCTTGAAACCGAGAGGACCGGTCAGAAAACACCCGATCAGAAACGGATGGTCTTCGAAGCCAACGGGTTGGACGAATTCATTCGACGGTTTCCTTCAAGTCAGCACGCCGCGGAAGCACGCTCGCGGCGTGAGCGCCTGGAAAAGCAGATTCGTACCGCGCTGCTTCCGACCACCGTCCCCGGCAGCGAAGCGCAACTGGCGGAAGACGAGAACTTTATCGCGACCCTGCGCGTACAGCCGATCCAACCGCTGACGGCACGACAACGCGAACGGCTGACCGCGATCGCCGGCAAACGAACCAGCCTCGATCTCGAAATACCCTTCGAATACAACTCTGCTGATATCGGACCGCAGGCATTGCCGATATTGCGCGCGCTGGGCCGCGTGCTCAGCAAAGATGAATTCAGGAAATCCACTATCCTGGTCGGCGGCCACACCGATGCCGCCGGCAATGACGAATATAATCTGGCGCTTTCGGAGCGTCGCGCCGAAGCGGTCAAGCGCCTCCTGATCAGGGAATTCGACCTGCCGGCGACAAATTTGATCGCCGCCGGGTTCGGCAAAGGCCATCTGAAAAACAAGAGCAAGCCGCTCGCCGACGAGAACCGGCGTGTCGGGTTCGTGAACATGAGTGCGAGATAAGGAATTTGACAGATTCCACAGCGCTTGGTCTAGTTGCCCACAACGAAAAAACACTGGGGGCACACCGATGCTGAGAGACTGGCGCTTTGCCGTTACGGCCGCAATCTTCTGCGGCGGGATTCTCCTGAGCTCGCTTGAGGCCAACGCGCAATCGATCCCGAAGGAAGTCGCCGCGCGGACCGAAATCTACGCGATCCCGTCGCTGACGATTTCGGACCAGCAATTTTTGAACGGCGACGCCAACGGCAAGCAGGTCACCGTCGCCGGTTCATTCCGCATCGCGCAAGGCACTGGAAAACTGCCGGTCGTGGTGCTGATGCACGGCTCGAGCGGCGTCGGCGCCGGGATGGATCCGTGGGTGCGTCAGCTCAACAGCCTGGGGATTTCGACCTTCGTGATCGACGGCTTCTCCGGCCGCGGTCTCACCGCTGTTGGCCCGAACCAGGGCCTGCTCGGCCGGCTCAATTTCATCGTCGATATCTACCGCTCGCTGGAGATCCTCGCCAAGCATCCGCGCGTCGACCCTGAACGTATCGTGCTGATGGGATTTTCGCGCGGCGGACAGGCCACGCTCTACGCCAGCCTCGATCGCTTCAACAAGCTCTGGAACAAGTCCGGCGCGCAGTTCGCGGCCTACATCCCGTTCTATCCGGATTGCTCGACGAGCTATGCCACCGATACCGAAGTCGCGGCGCGTCCGATCCGGATCCATCACGGCACGCCCGACGATTATAATCCGGTGTCGAGCTGCAAGGCCTATCTGGCGCGGCTACAGGAAGCCAAGCGCGACGTGGTGCTGACCGAATATCCGGACTCCCCGCACGGCTTCGATTCCGGCCTACTCGGCCTCAGCGCGACGACGGTCTCGGCCAATTCGCAGACCGCGCGCAGCTGCAAGCTCAGCGAGGGCGAAGGCGGCGTCTTGATGAATGCCGATACCAAGGCGCCGTTCAGCTACAAGGACGCCTGCATCGAGCTCAACCCGCATGTTGGCGGCAACCCGGCGACCGCCGCGGAAGCGCGCAAGGCCGTGAGCGACTTTTTGCTGGCGCTGTTCAAATTGGGGTAGACCGTTCCGCGGCCTATCCTTCGAGACGGCGCTTCGCGTGTCCTGCAGCGATGAGCTTACGCTCACGCGGGGATGAGGTCTCAGTCTCTCATGGTAAGGAGCGCGGCAGCGCCGCGCGTCTCGAACCATGCGGCCACTGCACGCGGGTCAAACCCTCAGATCGCGACAATGTCCGACAGGCATTGCTGCGTCACCGTCATGCGCGCGGCGATGTGGGCGGGCTCCTTGCAATCCATGTTCATCGCGAACACGGTCTGCATGCTGCCCTTCTCGGCCCAGCCGACCATCCAGCCCAGCGACGGCTTGCCCTGCTCGGCGCCCAGCAAACCGCTCTTGGCGCGGATCGTGGCGTCGCCGACTTTCGTTACGGGGAGGATGTCGCGCACCAGCTCCTGGCTGCGCTTGCCGACCGGCAGCACGCCGCGCCGCAGCCGGTCGACGAAATCGATCTGCTGGACGGGATCGATGCGCAGATTTCCGGTCAGCCAGAACTGATCGATGCCGCCGCCGATGTCGCGGTTGCCGTACTCGAACAGGTCGAGATATTTCTGCATCCGCTCTGAGCCGATGCGCCGGGCGATCTCCTGATAGACCGGCACCGCGGAGACCGCGATCGCCGAGCGCAGCGTGTGGTCCGTGTTCCACGCCTCGATGCTGCGGGTCACCCCGTCCCACTTGAAGATGTCCTTGTCGGGGTCCTCGACCACGCCGGTTTCCAGCGCAATCAGCGAATTCGGAATCTTGAAGGTGGAAGCCGGCAGCCTGTCCTCGCCGGAGCGGACCTTGTCGCTGGCGATCATCAGATAGTCATCGACCTTGTAGCCGACAAAGGTCCCGACCGTTCCCAGGTTGAAAAACCGTTTTGCCAGATCGTCGCGAAATTCGCTGCGCTGATAGGAGACATTGGCGAAACCGCGCGAAGGCAAAAGGCTCGCGGCGGCAACAAGTCCGAGCGCATGGCGGCGATTGATCACGGGAGGTATCCGAAACGTTTGAGGAGAGCGGCGGAGAATGCGGATGGCATCGTGGTAAAACGATGACAATAGGGATACCAGATGCTGGATTTTCCCGATGCCGCCATCCTTCGAGACGCATCGCTTTGCGATGCTCCTCAGGATGAGGTTTGAGACCCTCATGGTGAGGAGCGCGGCAAGGCCGCGCGTCTCGAACCATAAGGCCCCAAACGATAGCTAGCGAATTCGTCCCGACAGCCGCAGGACGAAGATCAGCACTTCGGCGACCGCCTTGTAGAGCTCCTCCGGAATTTCGTCGCCGATCTCGACATGCGACAGCGCGCCCGCCAGCACCTCATTCTCCTCGATCGGGATGTCGTGGGCCTTGGCGAGTTCGATGATCTTGGCGCCGATGGTGCCCTTGCCCTTGGCGACGACGCGCGGCGCGCCTTTCTTGTCGTAGTGCAACGCGACCGCAAGCTGGTTTCTCGCCTCGACGCTCATAGCGCGCGATCCAGGAAATGCCCGGCTTTGGCGGGGGCGGCCTGCGGCGGCGCGCCGTCGCGGATCACGATCTCGCCGGGCTGCAGTTCGGCCCTGGTGAGTGCCTGGCTCAATTCCGCAGCACCGGCGCGCAGCTGCGCGGCGGTGGCTGATCGTTCCGCCCACATCCGCACCGATGTTTTTTCGCCTGATAGCGACACCTGCGCATGAATCGGCCCCGTCGGCTCGACATCGAGCGAAAACCGCGCCCGCCACACCCGCTTGGCGGCCTCGGCCTCGCTGGCGCTGCCGTCGCGGGCAATCTCGAACTGCGCCATCGCGGTGCCCTGCGGCGTCACGAACGGAATTTCGAAATTCCAGCGCGGCGTCGTCGCGTCGACCTTCGGGCCTGTAACATCGATGCGGTCCGGCAGCGAGGCGACCTGCAGCAGGGTCTGCCGCGCAATCGCAGCATCGGTGTCGTCGAGCAGATGATGCGCTGTGGTGGCAAGCGGCGCGTCCGGCGCGAGCGAAGGCAACGCGACGGGCTGCGCCGTCGGCGATGCGCCGCGAAACGGCGGCGGCGGCGTATTGGTGTGAACGGTGACGTCGTCGCCGGGTGCCGCCTTCGATGGTGTTGCCGGTCGCGCGGGAGTGCCGAGCTGCTGCAGCGCCTCCTGCAGCAGGTTCATGGTCGCGCCCGCGCTCGGTCCGGAATTGAGGGCCTGGGCGAGCGCGCCCTGCAGGCCGCCGCGCGTCTGGACCTGGTCCTGAGCCACAGGCAGCCGCGCCTGCGGCAGCAGGATTTCGTGAACGTCGAGATCGGGAGTCGCGGAAGGCACGAGGCCGGGGGCGGCATTCGACAAACCGGCCTGTGCCGGCGCCGCCTTCGTGGCCACCGCCGCATCCGCGCCGAGCGCCGATTGCAACGTCTGTCGCAGCACGATCAGCGCGGCTTTGAGATCGGGCGCGCCTGACGAAGGCACCGCGCCCGAGGCCAGCGACGCCTCGAGGAAAATTCCGGATTTCTGAAACGCGGTCTTGATGTCGCCGCCGTCGAGATTCTGGTCGAGGCTGGTCTGTTGCGCCAACACCTGCGCAATCGCCGCTTGCAATTTCGGCGGCAGGTTGGCGGACGATACCGCGGCGCCGAGATTGGCGAATAAAGGCGCAAGGCTGTCCTGCTCGGTCGCCGCACTTTGCGCCGCGACCGACACCGCCGCGCGTTCCAGCGGCGTCAGGACGTTTTTCGATGGGGCCACGATTGTCGGGCGGTTGGCCGCCGCATCGACCATCGCCTGCGGCGACAGCGTGACGGCATCACCGGCAGCGCCGCCCTGCCCGACCAGTGCAAGCCGGATCCCGTCCTTGGTCTGCGACACGGCAAGTTGCAGCGACTGCCCTGCCTGCAGCGGAATCTCCGTGGCCACATCGATGGAGAGCGCTGATATCGCGATCCGCACCAGATTGGCGTCGAGAATTTTCAGGACCTGCGCATTGACCACACTGCCCTGCGCCAGCACGAGCTCGGGCGCCACGCCACCGACCTCTTGGGCGGCAAGCACCGGAAGCACTGACTTGTTGATAGAGATCGCCATATCAGAGGTCTCGGCCAGGTCATCAGGCTACCCCGGCGGCGTAAACCTCTCGTTAACCGACCACCCGATTCAGGGTTTTAGGGCCTTCAGAATGGTGACCGCGGCGGTGAAATCGACCAGCCGGGCTGCCCTGCGGGCCGCGACCTCCTCGTCGAGGCCCCATTTTTCGATGTTCCAGTCCTCATCGACATGGGCGGCGGCCCAGACCTCGTCGGCGTCGCGCACGCCGTGGAAGAGCGCCAGCGCCAGCAGCGCCGAGCCCGTCAACGTCGTCACCACATGCAGCGCCGCGACCGACCAGGGATCGGTCGGGAACACCGCGCGCGCCGCCTGGATCGCTGTTTCCGGCTGGGTGACGTGCACGATCCCCTCGGCCAGCATGAAATGGGCGCCGAGTTCATTGGCGGCCCAGAACACCACGGGGTCCCAATGCGCGGCTTCTTTTGCGACCAGCGCTTCGGGATGGCCGGCGCGATAGAACAGCAAATCCGTGCCGAGATATTTTGCGACGTCGTCGGCGACCGCGTCGACACGATCGACGACGCCTTCGCCGACGCTGTTGGCGAAGCGCGTCAACGGCATGGTCAGGGGGTTGATGGTCTCAACTTGCGCATTCCATTCCGCCGCGATCGCCTCCGCGATAACAGCGTTGGGCGCGACGACATGGCGGCCGGAGGGCGTGCGGATCGGCTTGCCGTCGAGCGTCACGGTAAAGCCGCCATCGGCCTCGCCGACCCCGGCGCTGGTATAAAAGCGCTTGCGCTGTGGCACGCGAGTCGCGCGCCGCACCGCCTCTTCGGGGTCGAACGGAGACTGGCCGGCAACTTCATCAAATAATTCACGCATCCGCGCCTTATAGCGCTTTTGGGCGAAATGGACACCGGTTCAGCGGAGAAAACAGGTCGATTCGAAGCGCGCGCAAGGCTTTCGCCTGATGTCATTTACCGGCAAAATAGGCCCGTGAAACCCGGATAAGGCCGAGACAGAGCCCATGAAAGCCGTGAAATTCCTTGCTGCGATCCTGATTTCGACGGCTGTTTTGGCCGCCCTGCCCGCGCAAGCCGGGTTCCGCACGCCGGAATCCCTGGTCCGCAATGTCTACGCCTATTACGGTAAGGGCTCGTCCGATCTGTCGAAGGGATTGCCGCGTAGCGCCGAAATCGCGGAGCAGTTTTTCGACCGCAGTCTGCGAAGCGCGTGGATCGCCCCGCGCGAGGCGCCGTACGATTTCATGGTGCAGAGCCCGAGCTGGAAAATCGGCCCGGTCTCGACAAAAATCCTGCGCACGGAATTCGACAAGACCTATGTCACCGCCAGCTTCAATAATAACGGCCGCGCCGTCACGCTGAATTTCATCGCCGTCAAGGGGCCTGACGGTTGGGTGATTTCGGACATCGAAAGCGCACAAGATTCCTTGCGGCTGTTTCTCACGCAGTTCAAGCGCTGAGCCTTCACGGCTTGCGATAGATCACCTGCCCTGCACGGATGGTGTAGGCGACTTTCGCAAGGTTGCCGACGTCAGCCATCGGGTCGCCGTCAAGGACCACGAGATCGGCGTCAAAGCCCTTTTCTACTTTACCCTTCCTGGCCGCCTTGAAATATTTGGCCGGGTTCGTCGTCAGCGTGGCCAGCACTTCCTTTTCCGAAAGCGCGCGGTGCATCAGCTCGTATTCGACCGACGTGTCATAGATCGTGGTGAAGCCGACATCGGTGCCGAACAGAATGGCGCCGCCGTTGCCTGAAAACGCCTTGATCTGCTGGACGCCGGAATCGACGAGACGCGTGGCCAGGGCCGGACCACCGATGGTCTTCACAAACAGCGACAGCGTCGGGATCAATGCAATGCCTTGCGCTTTGAATTTTGCGAGCTGCTCGGGGCTGTAGCCCGGTTGCCCGGGAATGATATGCGCCAGTACATCGACTCCGGCCTCGACCACCGTCTCCATTCCAGTCTTGTTTTGCGGATGCGCGAACACCGGCTTGCCCTGCGCATGCGCCAGGTCGACCGCCGCCTTGGCGATCGCCACGTCCATATTCACGACGGGCTTGTCGCCCATATAGACGCCGGTGAACAACTTCATGCCATCGAGGCCCATTCCCAAGTAAGCGCGCGTCATTTGCGCAGCCTCCTCCGGCGTGGCGGCCTCGGGCAGTTGCAGTTCGGGCGGCAGATAGGCGGGATGGCCGCCTTTGGGGAAAATGTTGCCGGCGAAGAATATGCTTGGGCCGAGGATTTCACCGGCATTGACGCGCTTGCGGAGAGGAAGCGAGTCACGCGGATCGGAACCGAGGTCCCATACGGTGGTGAAACCCCATTTCGTCAGCATCTCCTGCATATGGTCCTGCAGCGGCGCCGCCGGCGCGGTGCCGGCGTTTTTCCAAACGCCTTGCGTGAAGTGAACGTGGCTGTTCCAGAAGCCGGCAACGACGGTCTTGCCGGTGCAATCGATGACGCGGGCATCCTGTGGGATTTGCACTTCGCTGCGGCTGCCGATCGCGGTGATGACGCCGTCGGTCGTTACAACCAACGCATCGGCAAGCGGCGTTGCGTCGGGCGATGCGTACACGCGGCCACCCGCTAGCGCGAGAGTTTCCGCTCTGGCTGGAGCGCCGAGCGCGGCAGCCTCACCCAGAAGAAAACAGAAAAGCGCAGCGCGGAGCCAAGTCCCGATCATATGCCGATCCCTTGTTCACGATGGCAGCCTGGTGCCAAAACAAACCGGACCGGGCGATAGCTGATTAGCACGCCCTCGATTTGATCGTTCTTGCGCTCCCGGAAAATTGATCGCGGCGCGCTGACAGGTCGAACGCCTTACTCCTCCGGCGCGTTCTCGATCGGATCGAA
This sequence comes from Bradyrhizobium sp. AUGA SZCCT0177, assembly GCF_018130125.1. Classification (NCBI taxonomy): domain Bacteria; kingdom Pseudomonadati; phylum Pseudomonadota; class Alphaproteobacteria; order Hyphomicrobiales; family Nitrobacteraceae; genus Bradyrhizobium; species Bradyrhizobium sp. AUGA SZCCT0177. Next base: position 15,316 of record NZ_JAFCMA010000035.1, read on the forward strand.
GCGGTCGGCCTCGAGGCCGAGCAGGTTCCAGGATTGCAGCATGTGCGGCGGCAGCGGCGCGGTCGCGTCGATCACGCCGCCTCGGGGATGCGGGATCACGATCCGGCGCGCCAGGAGATGCAGGCGATTCTGGATGCCGCCCGGCAGATCCCAGTTTTCCTTGTTGAAGTATTTGGGATCGCCGACGATGGCATGGTCGATATGCGCCATATGCGCGCGCAATTGATGGGTGCGCCCGGTCACCGGCTTCAGCGACACCCAGGCGAGTTTTTGCGCCGAGGTCTCGACCACCGCATAGTAAGTCACCGCGTGGCTGGCGCCTTCATCGCCGTGCTTGGCGATCCGCATGATGGTGTCGTCCTCGCTCTCTTCCTTGGCGAGGTAGGTCGAGATGCGGCCCTGCTTCGGCTTCGGTACTCCCGCCACCATTGCCCAGTAGATTTTCCGCGCTGAGCGATGGCGGAACGAGCCGGTCAGCGCGGTGGCGGCAAAGCGCGTCTTTGCGATCAACAGACAGCCCGACGTTTCGCGGTCCAGCCGGTGCACCAGTCTTGGCTTTTGTCCCTTGGCGTCGCGCATCACTTCGAGCATGTCGTCGACATTGCGCGTGATGCCGGAGCCGCCCTGCACCGCAAGCCCCGCGGGCTTGTTCAGCACCATGACGTCGGCGTCCTCGAACAGGATCATGTCCCTGAGCGCCTGCAGCGTCTTGGTCGCGGCTTCCGAGAGCGTGCCGCCGACCTTCGGCGTATCGAGCTTGAGCGGCGGAATCCGGATGCTCTGCCCCTCCTCGATCCGGTCCTTGCTGTCGGCGCGCTTGCCGTTGACGCGCAGTTCGCCTTTGCGAACGATGCGCTGGATGTGGGAGAACGAAAGGCCCGGGAAACGCGCCTCGAGGAAGCGGTCGACGCGCATGTTGTTCTCGTCCGCGGTCACCACCACGGTCTGGACCTTGGTCGGCAGCGGCGGCGGCTCGGCGACGATCTTCTCCGGCTCCGGAACATAAGGCGCCGGTTTCGGCGCGCGGGGCGCCGCGGCCACAAAACGCGCCGGCGGCTTGCCGCCCGGACGATGGGCCGGCCGCTCGGCTTTCGAGCCCCGATAGGGACGCGCGCCCTTGGGACGGTCGCCCGCCGGGCGGAGAGGTTTTTTGACGCGACGGCTCATGATTTGGCTGGCTCCGGATAAGGCCGTTGCCTAGCGCAAAAGCAGCGAATCGTCACGGTGAATCGGCCTGTTTCGGCGAATGTCAGAGCAAAACCCGGCCGATCCGGCTTCAATTTCCGCTGCATTTGGCCTCGCGCCAGATCCACCTGATACTCGTGTGCGCGTGCGGAAGCTTGTCAGCCTTGTCGGCGGCCAGGCGGGCAGCGGCCGGATTATGGTTTAGATGCAAATGGGAGTTGCGAGATGAAATCGACGACATGGGCCGTGAAGGTGTTCCTGGCCGTGATCGCAGCCATGTGGGCAGGTTCAGCCCTCGCACAGCAGCCCTCGATGTCGGAGGATCTGGCGTGGAAGCTGCTGGAGCTCGGGCGCACCATTGACCCGCCCAAGACCGCCGCGCTCTACGCGCCGATGCAGCAAAAGGAGCCCTATGAGGGCGTCAAGACCGAACGCGACGTCAAATACGGCGCGGCGGAGCGACATCTGCTCGACGTGTTTACGCCGGACACCAATTCATCCGCCCGACCGGTGCTGATCTTCATCCACGGCGGCGGCTTTGTTGCCGGCAACAAGCGCAATCCCGGCAGTCCCTTTTACGACAACATCATGCTGTGGGCGGTAAAGAACGGCTTTGTCGGCGTCAACGCCACCTACCGCCTCGCGCCGCAATTCGTTTATCCGGCCAGCGCCGAAGACCTTGCGTCGGTGGTGCAATGGGTGACCGAGAAAATCACCGAGCGTGGCGGCGATCCGGCGCGCGTCTTCCTGATGGGGCAATCCGCCGGCGCGGTGCATGTCGCCAACTACGTATCGCACCCCGAGCTTCACAAGGTGAAGGGCGGCGGCCTCGCCGGCGCGATCATGGTCTCCGGCATCTACGACCTGACGGCATCGCCGGTCGGCGACGCCGAGATCACCTATTTCGGTTCCGATCCCTCGCGCTATGCCGAACGATCGTCGCTGCGAGGCTTGCTGGAGACAAAGATTCCATTGATGGCCACTGCCGCCGAACTCGATCCACCGCGCTTCATCGAGCAATACGAATTGCTGAAACAGGCCACCTGCAAAAGCGCCGAGGGGTGCGCGCGCACCTTCATGCTGCCGCAGCACAGCCACATGTCGGAGGTCTACGCGATCAACACGTCAGATACGCGGCTGACCGATGAGATCCTGGAGTTCGTGAAGACGGGCAAGTAGCTTTGCTCCCGGCTCTATGTGCCCGGCAATACCCGCGCTGAACCCTCACGAAACGGTCCTCCATCCGCGACGACGAAAGCGTCCGGCCGGTGTGACCTTTGTCACTGAGCTATTCCCGAAGATGCTCATGATCTGCCGAGCGTGCCCGTGGAGCTTGCCGAACGGGCCGGCGCGGCTTGCGGACGCCAATCGAAGGGATCACGGGAATGTCCATCTTCGTGGGAATTCTGATCGCCATCCTGGGTACGGCGATGATCGTCGTCGGATCAGGTTTCGTTCTCGTATTCCGAATGGCGCTCCGCATCTTCGACCAATCGCTCAGCAGCGAGTTTGCCGGCCAGGGCCGAGAGCAGGTCGAACGCATCGCGATGAAAATCAGCAATCCGTTCGTGCGGCAAATCGTATTGAAGCATGTCGTGACAGCCGGAGGAACTCTGGCCGTCTCGCTGGCACGTGGGGCCATCGAGTCGCGGAAGCGAACGGCGCTGTACCTGGTGATCGCCGGCGTGCTTACGTTCGCCCTGGCCTGCGTTCAATTCGCGAAAGGTTGATGGCCGCTCGTGCAGGCGGAACTCCGGGTGCTCACTTGCACTGCGCGTCATTTCTCAAGCGATTGAGATCGACGCTCGCGTTGCTGGATGGACGCTGCTTCATCGCCACGTCGGCCGCCGCGCAGGCAGCCTCGCGGTCGCCATTTTGCAGGCGGGCGTGGGCGAGATTGATCCAGGCGTCGCCGAAGTCCGGCGTGTCCTTGACCGCCTGCTCCAGCACCGGCTGCGCCTCCTTTGGACGCTTGGCGACCAGAAGCACGCGGCCGTAGTCCGCATTCAGCATCTTCAACGGATTGGGCTGCTTCTGCGCAATCCGGAACAATTCTTCGGCAAAGTCGAGGTCCTTGAAGCGAATTTGCGCAATCGCCGCCAGGCCGTGATAGACGACGCTCTGTTCGGGAGCGACGAGGTAGGCCTGGTTGAATCGCAGTGCAGCTTCGGGATACTTGCCCGATCCAAGCGCCCGCCAACCACGCTTGACCACTTCGTCCAGGGCCTTCTCCTTGGTCCCGGCCGCCTGCACCAGCGCCTTTACAAACTTGTCGTCCTCATTCCGCTCCGCGTCGGTCTTGGCTGCGAATCCAAAGAACGGCTGCTCCTTGCTCGGCGCCGCATAGGTACGCTTCGTCACCTGTATCCCCGGTGCAACTTCCACGGTGTCAGCCGACGCGGAATGCGCAAACCCCACTGCAAGAAGCGCGCACGCGAAAGCGAACAAGCCACGGCACTTCAGACCAATCATTCAGCGCTTCCCCCACTGCGTTCCCGCCGCAGCTTCGCCCAATAGTCCAGCCGCTTGCGGATTTCGCGCTCGAAGCCGCGGTCGGGCGGATCATAAAATGTCTGGCGTCCCAGCGCTTCCGGGAAATAGTCCTGGCCGGAAAACGCATCGGGCGCATCGTGGTCGTATTCGTAGCCGGAACCGTAGCCTTCCGACTTCATCAGCTTGGTCGGCGAGTTGAGGATGTGTTTTGGCGGCAGCAGCGAACCGCCCTCCTTCGCCGTGCGCATCGCCGCGCCAAAGGCCTTGTAGGCGGCGTTCGATTTCGGCGCGGTGGCGAGATATATCACGGCCTGCGCGATCGCCAGTTCGCCCTCGGGATGGCCGAGGAAATCATAGGCGTCCTTGGCGGCGTTGCAGATCACCAGCGCCTGCGGATCGGCAAGGCCAATGTCCTCGACCGCCATGCGCACCACCCGCCGCGCCAGGAACAGCGGGTCTTCGCCAGCGTCCATCATGCGCGCGAGATAATACAGCGCCGCATCCGGATCGGAGCCGCGCACCGCCTTATGCAGCGCCGAGATCAGGTTGTAGTGGCCGTCGGCGGATTTGTCGTAGATCGGCGCGCGGCGCTGCAGGATGTCCTGCAACTTCTCGGCGTTGAAGACCTCACCCTTGCGCGCGGCGCGCCAGACTTCTTCGGCAAGCGTCAGCGCGGCGCGGCCGTCGCCATCGGCCATCCGCACCAGCACGGCGCGGGCCTCGGCATCGAGCGGCAGCTTTTTGCTCTCGATCTTTTCGGCATGGGCGTAGAGCTGTTCCACCGCCACCGCATCAAGTGAATGAAACACCAGCACGCGGGCCCGCGACAGAAGCGCCGCGTTGAGTTCGAACGACGGATTTTCGGTGGTGGCGCCGACCAGCACCACGGTGCCGTCTTCCATCACGGGCAGAAACGAATCCTGCTGCGCACGGTTGAAGCGATGCACCTCGTCGACGAACAGCAGCGTGCCCTTGCCGGTCTCGCGGCGGGCGCGCGCGGCGTCGAACACTTTCTTCAGATCGGCGACGCCGGAAAATACCGCGGAGATTTGCTCGAAATGCAGTTCGGTGGCATCGGCGAGCAGCCGCGCCACCGTGGTCTTGCCGGTGCCGGGCGGTCCCCAGAACACCAGCGAGCCCAGCGTGCGCGTTTCCAGCATCCGCGTCAGCGCGCCGTCGGGGCCGAGGATGTGATCCTGGCCGACGACATCTGACAATGACTGCGGGCGCAGCCGGTCCGGCAGCGGACGCGGCGCGTCCTGCTCCATCCCTGCCGCGGCAAAGAGGTTGGCAGCTTCGCGTGGCTGCTTCGGGCTCATCCGCCGAGCGTCACGTTGATCTGCTGGCCGCCGCGCACCACCGTGATGCGCCAGATCCGTGCCGAGGTCTTGGACGCCTTGTCGAGATCGCTGGTCTTGGCGATCTTCTGGCTATTGACCGCGAGGATGATGTCGCCCTTCTGGAAGCCGACGCCGGCGGCGGTTCCGCCATCGGCGAGATCGATCACGACGACGCCTTCGGTCGAAGCGTCGAGCCGCAGCTCGTCGGCAACCGCCGGCGAAATGTTGGCGACCTTCGCGCCCTGGAACGGCGAGCGCGCGGTCAGCACGATCTCGTCGCGGTTGGTGTCGGGCGCGGTTTCCAACGGCACCGCCAACTTCACGGTCTTGCCGGCGCGCTGCACGTCGATCTGCGCCGAACCACCCAGCGGACGGGTGGCAAAGCGATAGTCGAACGCGTTGGGATCGTCGATCACCTGTCCATCGATGGCCACGATCAGGTCGGACAGTTTCAATCCGGCGCGCGCTGCCGGGCTGTTCGCCGCGACGTTGGCGACCAGCGCACCGGTCGGCGATTTGAGCCCCAGCGTCTCCGCGATCTCGGGCGTCACCGCCTGCAACTTGGCGCCGAGATACGGGCGCTTCACCGCCTTGCCGCCGCTCTTGGCGGACGCCACGACCACCCGCACCATGTTGGCAGGAATCGCAAAGCCGATGCCCTGCGAGCCGCCGGAGCGCGAAAAAATCGCGGTGTTGATGCCGGCAAGCTTGCCGGTCATGTCGACCAGCGCGCCGCCGGAATTACCGGGGTTGATCGCGGCATCGGTCTGGATGAAGAACTGGTAGTCGGTGATGCCTACTTGCGTGCGCGCCAGCGCCGAGATGATACCTTGCGTCACGGTCTGGCCGACACCAAAAGGATTGCCGATCGCGAGCACGACGTCGCCGACCAGCAATTCATCGGAATTGGCAAAGTCGATCGTCGTGAACTTCTCCTTGGAGTCCTTGATGCGCAGCACCGCCAGATCGGTGCGGCTGTCTTTCAGCACGATCTCGGCTTCGAATTCGCGCTTGTCGGCCAGCGATATCTTGACCTGATCGGCGCCTTCGATGACGTGGTTGTTGGTGACGACGAGGCCGGAGGCATCGACCATCACGCCCGAACCCAGCGAACGCTGCATCTGCTCGGGCTGCTGGCCGGGCACGCCGAAGAAGCGGCGGAAAATCGGATCGTCCAGCAAGGGATTGCGGTTCTGCACGGTCTTGGCGGCATAGACGTTGACCACCGCCGGCTGCACCCGCTGCACGATCGGCGCAAAGGATAGCCGCAGCTCGGCTCCCGACGACGGCACGCGGCGGTCCTGCGCCAGCGCCGGCGTGGCAACGATCGCGGAAACCAGTAGCAGGGCAAGAGAGCGAATCAACATGCAAGAAATCCCGTAATTTGGTGCGTCAGATATAGGTGCGAGGCGGCAACGAGAGAAGACAAAGCGGTACACAACTACGCTGCGCGATCGGGCGCTTTGATGGTTTCCGGCGCAGGTCCACAGGACAGCCTGTCCCGATGGCTCTCCCCCCACGCCTTCAGCGTATCGATCACGGGGCGCAGGCTCTCGCCGAGCTCCGAGAGGGTATACTCGACCCGCGGCGGCACCTCGGCATAGACCTTGCGGACCACCAGTTTGTCATCCTCCAGCGCGCGCAGCTGCTTGGTCAGCATGCGCTGGGTAATGCCGGGCATCCGTCGCCGCAACTCCCCAAATCGCTGGGTGCCGGCCTGCAGATGGAACAGGATCACGCCCTTCCACTTGCCGTCGATCAGGTCGAGGGTGGCTTCCACCGAGCAGCCGGGCCGATGGGCAAAATTCCGCCTTTTCATGCGTTATTTTCCAATAGTATCCAAACAGGGACTAGTTCCCCGATTTTACAGTACTTGCCAAATTGACGCCAGCGCGACAGGTAGGGCCACAGCGTTTTCAACCGAAGCATGCCCGCGGAATTGCTCCGTGGGTGGCGACCGGTTCACTCCCGGAAAACGCATCAAGTTTGGACCACCTGTTTTGAACAGTCAGGAGACAGCAGCCATGAAGGCCGTCGGATACCAAAAATCGCTCCCGATCGAGGACGCGAATTCGCTGATCGATTTCGAGACCGCCAAGCCGGAGCCGAAAGGCCGCGACATCCGCGTTGCCGTGAAGGCGATCTCGGCCAACCCCGTCGATTACAAGGTGCGCAAGCGCGCCGCGCCGCCCGAAGGCGAGACCAAGATTTTGGGCTATGACGCAGCCGGTGTCGTTGATGCGGTCGGGCCTGAGGTGACGCTGTTCAGGCCGGGCGATGAAGTGTTCTACGCCGGCTCGATCCTGCGCCAGGGCACCAATTCGGAATTCCATTTGGTCGATGAGCGCATTGTCGGCCGCAAACCGAAATCACTCTCCTTTGCGCAGGCCGCCGCGCTGCCGCTGACCTCGATCACCGCCTGGGAGTTGTTGTTCGACCGGCTCGGCGCGGTGCCGGGCAAGAGCGTCGATCCGCGCACGCTATTGATTACCGGCGGCGCCGGGGGCGTCGGCTCGATCCTGATCCAGCTCGCGCGCCGCCTCACCGGCCTCACCGTGGTTGCCACCGCGACCCGGCCGGAATCGAAAAAGTGGTGCCTCGATCTCGGCGCGCATGCCGTGATCGATCATGGCAAGCCGATGAAGGAGCAGATCGAGCAGTTAAAAGTGCCGCCGGTTGGCTTGGTCGCCAGCCTCACCTACACCGATCAGCACTACAAGGGAATCGCCGACCTGATGGCGCCGCAGGGCAAATTTGGTCTGATCGACGATCCCCCGGAATTCACCATGAGCGCCTTCAAGGGCAAGGCGATCTCGGTGCATTGGGAATCGATGTTCACACGCTCTTCGTTCCAGACCCCGGACATGATCGCCCAGCATATGCTGCTGAACGACGTTGCCGACCTCATCGACAAGGGCGTGCTGCGCACCACGCTCGACCAGACCTTTGGCAGCATCAACGCAGCCAACCTCAAACGCGCGCATGCGCTTTTGGAGAGCGGCAAGTCGCGCGGCAAGATCGTGCTGGAGGGATGGTAGCGGGCCCATAATTGGGTTGATCGGGGACCCGATTCAAGGGAGCTTGTCCCTCATCGATCCGGGACGGCTGTCGCCGAAGACCCCGGCGCGAATTGCCGGGGTTTAGGTAAGACAGGAGTACGTGTTCGACATGATACGGATGTTTCTATTGGCCGCGATGGCGTCGGCCGGCCTGATCGGAAGCGCCAACGTGGCGGTGGCGCAGGCGAACTATCCCGAAAAGCAGCTCCAGTTGATCCTGCCCTTCCCGGCCGGCGGGGCCTCCGATGTCGTCGGCCGCATTATCGCCAGCGAGCTGGAAGCCCGGCTCCGCAAGCCGGTGATCGTCATGAACCGCCCCGGCGGCGGCACCACCATCGGCGCGCGGGAGGCGGCCAATGCCGCGCCGGATGGTTATACGTTGTTCTTCTCCTCGAACTCTACCTTCACCCTGCAGAACGCGGTGAAGGAGACCGTGCCCTTCGACAGCGCAAAGGACTTCGAGCCGATAGGCCAGATCGGCACCATCGGCATGGTGCTGGTGACCCATCGCGACAACCCGATCAAGGATGTCGCCGCCCTCGTCGCCGCCGCCAAGGCCAATCCCGACAAGCTGTCGCTGGCTTCCTTTGGCGCGGCGACCATTTCCCATTTTGCCGGCGAACTGTTCAAGTCGAGCGCCGGCATCAAGATGGTGCACCTGCCCTACAAGGGCAGCGCGCCGGCGATGAACGATCTGATCGGCAAGCATATCGAGTATCACGTCGACACGGTGATCGCGGTCAAGCCTCAGACCGAGGCAGGCACCGTACGGCCGCTCGCCATCTTCTCTGCCAAACGCTCGACGTTCCTCCCGGATGTTCCGACGCTCGCCGAACTCGGCTATCCCAAGGCCGACATCATCTCCTGGGGTACATTGGTCGTGCCAAAGGGAACGCCCGCCGCGATCCGCGACAGGCTGGCGGGGATGCTTGAAGAGGCGATCGCGACCCCGGCGGTGATCGAGCGCTTCCAGAAGGTCGGATTCGAGCCGGCGTTCAAGCGCTATACGGACTGGCCGGGATTCGTCGGCAAGGAAATCGCCGAGATGAAGGCGCTGGCGCAGGCAGCCGGCATCAAGGAAGAGTGATCCTGATATGACCGAACCCTGCGACCTCTCCGCGGTGACGGCGCGGGCGCTGATCGGGGAGCGCAAGCTTTCGCCGGTCGAACTGCTCGATAGCTGCATCGGCCGCATCGAGGCGATCGATCCGGCGGTGAACGCCATGATCGCGCGTGGGTTCGATTCTGCGCGCGAGACGGCGCGACAGAGCGAGGCCGCTGTGATGCGCGGCGATCAGCTCGGGCCGCTGCACGGGCTGCCGCTGGGGGTCAAGGACCTGATCGACGCCAAGGGGCTGCCGACGAGTTTCGGCAGCGTGCTGTTCGCCGACAATGTTGCCAGGAGCGACGAAGCCGTCGTCGCGATGCTCAGGCGCGCCGGAGCGATCGTCGTCGGCAAGACCAACGTCCCCGAATGGGGCGCGGGCGGCAACACCCGCAACGCGCTGCACGGCGCGACGGGTAATCCCTTCGACCCCGATCGGTCCGCAGCCGGCTCGTCCGGCGGATCGGCGGTGGCGCTTGCCACCGGCATGGTGCCGCTCGCGACCGGCTCCGACACCGGCGGATCGGTGCGCAATCCCGCCGCCTTTTGCGGCGTGGTGGGATTCCGTCCCTCGCCCGGGTTGATCGCAAGCAACAGCCGCAACATGGCCTGGCTGCAGATCTCGCAGCTCGGCCCGATGGCACGCACCGTTTCGGACGCCTGCCTGATGCTGTCCTGCATGCTGGACCGCGACGCGCGGGATCCGCTTTCTGCGATCCTTCACGCCGGCGGCTCGCCAGCGCCATCAGCCTATCGCGATCCACCGACGACCGACCTCGGCGCTCTGCGAATTGCGGCGACGACCGACTTCGGCTTCGCGCCAACGGAGCGCGCGATCGCCGAAACCTTCAAGACCAGGCTTGCAACCTTCGGATCGGCGTTCCGCAGCGTCGAATGGACCCATCCGGATTGCAGCGATGCCGACGAGGTATTCGCGGTCCTGCGCGCAGTCGCCTTCCTCGGCCGCCACCGCGAGCTTGCGGAAAAACACCCGGACAAGGTCGGCCCCAACATTCGCGACAACGTCGCCGAGGGCCTCGGCTATTCGGCGCTCGACGTCGCGCGCGCGCTGTCGATGCAGACCGAGATGTACCGGCGCTGGCAGGAGTTTTTCGGCGAGCACGATTTCGTTCTCGCGCCCGCGATCACGATCAGCCCGCGGCCGTGGTCGGAATTGTACCCGGCCGTCATCGATGGCCGCCCGACAAAATCCTATTTCCATTGGCTGGCGATGGCCTATGCGGTCACCAATGTCGGGCATCCCGCGGTGGCGATACCGGCGGGCCGCGACGGCGCCGGAATGCCGTTCGGTATCCAGGTGATCGGACCGCGAGGCGGCGATCTTGCGACGCTGTCGGTGGCCCGCGAGATCGAGGCGCTGCTGTCAGCCAATCCGGCGACCGCCCGCCCCGTTCCCGACCTCGCCTGGCTGGGCCGCCAGAAGCCGATTGCCGGCAAGCCGGGATTCCGCGATTTCGACTGACGATGCCGGCATCGCGGGCGCATTCACGCCGGCGCCACCCCCTTCACAAACATCAGCCGGCGCTCCATGTGCCTTGCGACGGCGGCACTGAAAGCCGCCTGAACCCCCGTTCATGAATATTAAATCTGCCGCCCGGCCGTCCGGCCGCTTGCCGCGTGCAACGAACTTCACTTGAATGTGTTTATTGAGCGTCTGCTTTACGGATTTGCGGAAAGGAGTGTTCCATGAGGAAAGCACCTTTGATCCTGGCACTTGCGGCCGTCCTCGGCCTGACGGCGATCGCGGCACCCTCGCCCGCGGAAGCGCGCTGGCGCGGCGGCGGATTTTTCCCGGGGATCGCTGGCGGACTGCTGGCGGGAGCGGTGATCGGCGGAATTGCGTCGAACGCTTACGCCTACGGTCCGGGCTACGGGTACGGCCCAGGCTACGGGTATTATGGCGGCGGCTACGCGCCAGCATATTACGGCGGCGGGTACGCGCCCGCCTATTATGGTGGTTACGCACCGGGCTACTACGGCGGCTACTATGGTGGCCCCTATGTTCGCCGCGTATATCGTCCGGTCTACGCCTACGGTCCGCGCTTCTACGGTCCGCGGTACCATCGCGCCTACTACCGCCGCTGGTAGTTGCACTAAAAAGGGCCGCGCGAAATGGCGGCCCTTTTTGTCTTAGGCAGTTCGCGTTAGTCGGATATGCGACGCCGCGCGCCGTGCACACACGCCGGCACCGCCTCACGCGATGGTTTGCACGATCCCGCCTTCGACACGGAGCGCGGCGCCGTTGGTGGCGGAGGCTTCCTTCGAGCTGACATAGACCACCATGTTGGCGATCTCCTGAACGCTGGCAAAGCGCTGCAGCAGCGAGGTCGGGCGATGCTGTTTCACAAAGCTGGAAGCCGCCTCCTCGACCGACTGGCCATTCTGCTTTGCCAGATCCCTGACGAAGGTCTCGACACCCTCTGACATCGTCGGCCCTGGCAATACCGAATTGACGGTTACGGCGGTGCCGCGGGTCAGTTCGGCGAGGCCCCGCGCGACCGCAAGCTGCGCCGTCTTGGTCATGCCGTAATGGATCATCTCCTTTGGAATGTTCAGCCCGGATTCGGAGGAGATGAAAACGATGCGTCCCCAGTTGCGCGTCAACATGCCCGGCATATAGGCGCGCGACAGCCGCACGCCCGACATCACATTGACCTCGTAGAAGCGGCTCCAGTCCTCGTCGGGAATATCGAAGAAGCCCTTGGGCTCGAATATCCCGGCATTGTTGATCAGGATGTCGATGCTGGGCAGCGCGGCCAGCAGCGCCTTGCATCCCTCGGCGGTCGAGACATCGGCGGCCACGCCGCGGACCTTGGCGCCGGGCACGGCCTTGGTGATTGCCCCTGACGCGGCATCGACCTTGGCTTGCGAGCGTCCATTGACGACCACGCTGGCGCCGGTTGCGGCGAGGCCTTTGGCGATGGCGTGTCCGATGCCGGCGGTCGAGCCGGTGACCAGCGCGGTTTTTCCCGAAAGATCGATGTTCACTGGATATCTCCCTTCATTGATGATGGAGATATCGGAAGCGGCGGGCGCAAGCGCAATTGGTGGGCCGGCATGGCTGACACAACTCTATCGTCGTCCCGGCGAAGGCTCAGATGCGCAATTGCGCATCGGGGGACCCATACCGCGTGATCTCTCGATAAGGCAGAGTGGCTAATGCCTTGCCGCAAAACCACTTCCTGTGGTTATGGGTTCCCCGATGCGCAATTGCGCATCTGAGCTCAAGGCCGGAACGACGAAAACAAAAAAGCGGCGCCGAAGCGCCGCTTTTGGAAACTGATTTCGGAAAACCTTACGCCGCTTCGGCGGACTTTTCCTGCACCGGGCCGGAGTCCTTGCCCTTGGCGTCGACGTCGCGGTCGACGAATTCGATCACGGCCATCGGGGCGTTATCGCCATAGCGGAAGCCGGCCTTGATGATGCGGGTATAGCCGCCCTGGCGGTCCTTGTAGCGGGACGCCAGCACGTCGAACAGCTTGCGAACCTGGTCCTTGTCGCGCATTTCGGAGATCGCCTGGCGGCGCATGGCGAGACCGCCCTTCTTGCCGAGCGTGACGAGCTTCTCGACGATCGGCCGCAATTCCTTGGCCTTGGGCAATGTGGTGACGATCTGCTCGTGCTTGATCAGCGCCGCGCACATGTTGGCGAACATCGCTTTGCGATGCTCGGCGGTGCGGTTGAGCTTCCGATGAACCTTGCCGTGACGCATGTTGAATTCCTCAATACTTGATCTGTCGCGACGGTTCGTCGGACTTGTTGCTCAGGTGGGCCGCCTGCGTTCGCCCAAAATGCAATGGCCGCGCTTTCGCCCGGCCATCGCGGTCATTGCTAAATCAATAGTGGTCTTCGAAGCGCTTGGCGAGCTCGTCGATGTTCTCCGGCGGCCAGCCCGGCACTTCCATGCCGAGATGCAGACCCATCTGGGCCAGCACTTCCTTGATCTCGTTCAGCGACTTGCGGCCGAAGTTCGGGGTACGGAGCATTTCCGCTTCCGACTTCTGCACGAGGTCGCCGATGTAGACGATGTTGTCGTTCTTCAGGCAGTTTGCCGAACGCACCGACAACTCCAGTTCGTCGACCTTCTTGAGGAACGCCGGGTTGAACGCGAGATCGGGGATGATCTCCTGCGCCACTTCCTTGCGCGGCTCTTCGAAGTTCACGAACACGTTGAGCTGATCCTGCAGGATGCGGGCGGCATAGGCCACCGAATCTTCCGGCGTGATCGCACCATTGGTTTCGATCGTCATGGTCAGCTTGTCGTAGTCGAGGATCTGGCCCTCGCGGGTGTTCTCGACCTTGTAGGAGACCTTGCGGACCGGCGAGAACAGGCTGTCGACCGGGATCAGGCCGATCGGCGCGTCTTCCGGACGGTTACGCTCGGCGGCGACATAGCCCTTGCCGGCAGCGACCGTGAATTCCATGCGGATTTCCGCGCCCTCGTCCAGCGTGCAGATCTGCAGGTCGGGATTGAGCACCACGACGTCGCCGACGGTCTGGATGTCGCCGGCGGTGACGACGCCCGGGCCCTGCTTCTTCACGACCATGCGCTTGGGGCCTTCGCCCTGCATCTTGATCGAGATGTCCTTGATGTTGAGCACGATGTCGGTGACGTCCTCGCGAACGCCCGCGATCGAGGAGAACTCGTGCAGCACGCCGTCGATGTGCACCGACTGCACCGCGGCACCCTGCAGCGACGACAGCAGGATGCGGCGCAGCGCGTTACCGAGGGTCTGGCCGAAGCCGCGCTCGAGGGGTTCTGCGACAACGGTCGCAAACCGGGCCGCATCGGTGCCCGGCGTTACCTGCAGCTTGTTCGGTCGGATAAGTTCTTGCCAATTTTTCTGGATCGTCACTGTGTCACCCATGTGTCAGTCCTTTGGGCCAGTCGTGCCCGCAACTGACGTTGGAGATCGCGGATCAGCCCGCGGCTGTCGAAATTCCAAGGCAATCGCGCGGCGGATAAATCCGCCCGCGACCAAAAAATCAAACGCGCCGACGCTTGCGCGGACGGCAACCATTGTGCGGGATCGTCGTCACGTCGCGAATCGATGTGACGGTGAAGCCCGCCGCCTGCAGCGCGCGAAGCGCCGACTCACGGCCCGAACCGGGGCCCGCAACTTCCACTTCCAGCGTGCGCATGCCGTGTTCCTGCGCCTTCTTCGAAACGTCTTCGGCCGCGACCTGCGCGGCATAGGGGGTCGACTTGCGCGAACCCTTGAAGCCCATCGTGCCAGCCGACGACCAGGCAATGGTGTTGCCCTGCGCGTCGGTGATGGTGATGGTCGTGTTGTTGAACGACGAATTCACATGCGCGATGCCTGAGGCGATGTTCTTGCGTTCGCGGCGGCGTATGCGGGTGGCTTCCTTGCCCATTCCAAAACCTTTCCTGTGATCTCAAACGCCGCCGTAGTGCCAGCGGCTACACCTAAAACGCGAAAAGCAGACGGTGAGGAGCGAATGGAAATTCGCCGCCTCGCGTCAGCTGTTCGCGAGCTTATTTCTTCTTGCCGGCAATCGACTTGGCCGGGCCCTTGCGCGTGCGCGCATTGGTGTGGGTGCGCTGGCCACGCACCGGCAGGCCGCGGCGATGACGCAGACCGCGATAGCAGCCGAGGTCCATCAGACGCTTGATGTTGATGCCGACTTCACGACGAAGATCGCCCTCGACCAGATAGTCGCGGTCGATGACTTCGCGGATCTGCAGAACTTCTTGGTCGCTGAGCTGGCTGACGCGGCGCTCGGCGGGAATCTTCACCTTCTCGATGATCTCGGCCGCGTTCTTCTGGCCGATGCCATGGATGTACTGGAGCGCGATCAAGACGCGCTTGTTGGTCGGGATATTCACGCCGGCAATACGGGCCACGGACTTCTCTCCTGTCACCGATCCCTCGCGGACCGGGCTATGTTCTTGCTAACTCGGGCAGGTGTCCGCAAACGCGAACACGACGCCCGTCCCCTCAGATTCTTTGGGGCCCGGCATCGTCTGAAACTATCCGACTTGGATGCGGGGCTTATTAAAGGATTCAACTCGGTTTCGTCAACCGTCTCTATCGTTTAGCTCGCTTTTTCGTGACCTTTTTCACGGCCTTCTTGGCGGGCTTTTTGACCGCCTTTTTGGCCGTTTTCTTGGCAGTTTTCTTGGTCGCCTTTTTGGCCTTTTTCGCCCCTTTGGAGGCCGTTTTGGCGGCCTTTGGAGCGGATTTGGCGGCTTTCCCGGCGGATTTGGCAGCTTTTTTGCCCGCGGGCCTGGCGGTCTTCCTGGCGCCTGCCTTGGCCTGTTTGGCCGGTGCAGCTGCCTTCGCTGAAGCTTTGGGTTCCACCGCGCCGATCGCGGACAGGATCCGGTTAATTTCCCGGGTGACGTGCTCGATGGTCATCATGCCATCGACCGTGAGCAGCTTCCGCCGCTCCGAATAGTAGTGAATCAGCGGCTCGGTCAGGGTCCGGTAGCTCGCCAGCCGCTTCGACAGCACCTCCGGAGTGTCGTCGATTCGCACCTCCTCGCCCCTCGCCCGCATCTCGGCGACGCGACTCTCGACGCGGTCGAGCAGCGCGCTCTCGTTGACGCGCAGTTCGATCACGGCGTCGAGCTTGATGTGCTTCTTCTTCAGCAGCTCATCGAGGGCGGCGGCCTGCGGCACCGTGCGCGGAAAGCCGTCGAGGATGAAACCGTTCTTCATGTCGGGCTGGTCGAGGCGGTCGGAGATGATGCCGATCACGATTTCATCCGGCACCAGCGACCCGCTCGCCATGATGTCCTTGGCCTGCAAGCCGATCGGCGTCTGGGCGGCCACCGCAGCGCGCAGCATCTCGCCGGTGGAGAGCTGGATCAGGTCGTGTTTGTGGACCAGCCGTTGCGCCTGGGTCCCCTTGCCCGCACCCGGCGGCCCCAAAAGGATCAATCTCATGACAATTCGCCCCCCGGCTTGGTGAGCGAATGCCCGCGCACCTGCGTTTTGATATCAAGGATAGTGCAAACCACAATCAGCGCCGACCCACCACCAAAAAGAAAGGGCAGCTCACCGTAAGCCACCAGGGCTTCCGGAATCAGCGACACGGCCACGAGGTAGACGGCTCCGATGAAGGTCGTCAACGTCACGACGCGATCGAGATGGTCGGCGGTGGGTTCGCCCGGCGCCACGTCTGTAATAGCGCCGCCCCGCTTGTGCAAGACCTCGGCGATGCGCGCGGGATCAAGCACATAGGCGGTATAGATGAAAGCCAGCACGAAGACCGCAATGGATCCGAGGATCATGTGGACCGGCCGGGCGAACTGGATGTGGTCGTAGGCGGCGGCGAGCGTCGGTGTCTGGCCAAAGGCCAGGGTCGCAAGCACCAGCGGAAGATAGAATATCCACGGTGTCACGGTGGCCGGGATCAGGAACCCGGCGCTGTTGATCTTGATCGGCAGCACCGAGGAGCGCGCCGGAAGCAGGCGTGTTCCCGCCTGGCGCGCGGCATATTGCACCGGCACGTTCCGCCGCGCGCCTTCGACGAGGACGATGACAGCGACGCCCACGACCGCGAGGATGGCCAGCAGCAGCAGAAGGCTGCCGGAGATCGCGCCCTGTCCCAGCAGCTGGAAGGTGGCGGAAATATCTGCCGGAAGCGAAACGATGATGCCGACGAACAGAATGAGCGCGAGCCCGTTGCCGATCCCGTAGCGGGTGATTTGTTCGCTGAGCCAGACCAGGAAGAACACGCCGCCCACCATCGTTGCAGTGGCCGACAGCAGGAACCAGGCGCCGGGCTCGGTGACGAGGCCGGGAACGTCCTGAAGACTGGACGCGACGCCGAAGGCCTGGAATGCCGCAAGCAGCAGCGTCAGGATCAGCGTGAAGCGGGCAATCTTGCGGCGGCCGGCTTCACCCGATCGTTCGAGCGCGCTCAGCCGGCCCCACACCACAGCGACAAGCTGCGTGACGATCGCGACACTCAGATAGGGAATGATGAAGAGCGCGAAAATTGAAATGCGGGCGGCAGCGCCCGATGAAAGCAGCAGGCCGGCCTGCATCTGTGGCGAGAGGCCCGCAAGCGGGACATGACTGCCGAGCCGGAAGATGAGCAGCGCGCCGATCGTGATAGCGATCCGGCGCGGCAGCTCAGATTTCATCGACGGCGGCCCTTGAGCTTGGATTTACGAATCAGCCCTTCATACTGATGGGCGAGCAGATAGCCCTGCACCTGCGCCACCGTATCCATCGTCACGCTGACGACGATCAGAAGCGAGGTTCCGCCAAAGTAGAACGGCACCGCGGCATAGGAGATCAGAACTTCGGGAATCAGGCAGACGATGGCGAGATAGATCGCGCCGAGCACCGTCACGCGCGACAACACGTAGTCGATATATTCGGCGGTACGCTCGCCCGGACGGATGCCGGGGATGAAGCCGCCATGCTTCTTCAGATTGTCCGCGGTCTCGGTCGGATTGAACACGATCGCGGTATAGAAGAACGCGAAGAACACGATCAGCGCGAGATAACAGAACAGGAAGAGCGGACGGCCGTGGCTGAGCTGGGTGTTGAGCCACTGGAACCACTCCGGACCCTTGCCGGCGTTGAAGTTGGCGACCGTGGTCGGCAGCAACAGCAGCGACGAGGCGAAGATCGGCGGGATCACGCCCGAGGTGTTGAGCTTGAGCGGCAGATGCGAGGACTGGCCCTCGAACATCTTGTTGCCGACCTGGCGCTTCGGATACTGGATCAGGAGCCGCCGCTGCGCGCGTTCCATGAACACGATGAAGGCGATCACGACGACCGCCATCACGATCACGACCAGGATCAGGGCGGTCGACAGCGCACCCTGACGGCCGAGTTCGAGCATGTTGGCGAGCGCCGAGGGCAACTCGGCGACGATGCCGGCCAGGATGATCAGCGAAATACCGTTGCCGATGCCGCGCGAGGTGATCTGCTCGCCAAGCCACATCAGGAACATGGTGCCGCCGGTCAGCGTGATCGCGGTGGAGATCAGGAAGAACGGCCCGGGCTCGCTGACGACGTTACCGGCGCCTTGCAGGCCGACCGCGATGCCGTAGGACTGGAACGCGGCGAGGATCACCGTAAGATAGCGGGTATACTGGTTCAGCGTCTTGCGGCCGGCCTCGCCTTCCTTCTTCAGCGCCTCGAGCTGCGGCGAAACCGTGGTCAGAAGCTGGATGATGATGGACGCCGAGATATACGGCATGATGTTCAGGGCGAAGATCGCCATGCGGTTGATACCGCCGCCGGCGAACATGTTGAACATGCCGAGGATACCGCCGGCCTGCGACTTGAACACCTGCTCCCAGGCCGCGGGGTCGATGCCGGGCAGCGGAATGTAGGTGCCGAGCCGATAAACAAGCAGCGCACCCAGTGTGAACCAGATGCGCTTCTTCAGTTCGTCGGCTTTGCCGAGCGCAGAGAAATTGAGGTTTGCCGCAAGTTGTTCTGCTGCTGAGACCATGTCTAGGCTTTCTCCCGCCGTCCCTCACGCCTCTAGCCCCGAGCGGGGCCATCGGCAGACGCCGGACATTATTTGGTGCTCGGCTTCGATAAGTCCATCGTTCAATCGGCGCATTGCCCGCGCCGCGGCGGGCAATGACGCAGATGTTACGCCGCCTCGCCTTCTTCCTTCTTGGCCGGAGCCAGAACCTTTACCGTACCGCCGGCCTTTTCGACCGCCGCAATCGCGGATTTCGAGGCGCCATGCACCTCGATGGCGAGCTTGGCCTTGATTTCGCCGCGGCCGAGCAGCCGCAGGCCGTCCTTGGCGCGGCGCAGCACGCCGGTCTTCACCAGCGATTCAGCGGTGACGGTTTCGTTGACATCGACCAGCTTGGCATCGATCGCGTCCTGCAGGCGGTCGAGATTGATCTCGGCGAAATCGAGCTTGAAGATGTTGTTGAAGCCGCGCTTCGGCAGGCGCCGATGCAGCGGCATCTGGCCGCCCTCGAAGCCCTTGATGCGCACGCCCGAACGCGCGGTCTGGCCCTTGCCGCCGCGGCCCGCAGTCTTGCCCTTGCCTGAACCGATGCCACGGCCGACGCGCATGCGCTTCTTGCGCGAGCCGGCGTTGTCGGCGATATCGCTGAGCTTCATCGCGAAATTCCCTTATCTATGGAGCATGATCTTGACCGAAAACCGGTCCCCACTTTTCGGGATCATGCTCCTCCCTGTCTTGCTTACTCGCCGACGACGCGGACGAGATGTTGAACCTTGCTGATCATGCCGCGAACTTCAGGCGTATCCTGCAGCTCGGAAACCCGGCCGATCTTGTTGAGCTTGAGGCCGATCAGCGTCGCACGCTGCGAGTGGTGGCGGCGGATTGCGCTGCCAGTCTGCTCGACCTTGATCATCTTTGCGGCCTTGGCCATCGTCTTGACTCCGAGCGGCGCGGGAAGCTGCGCCTGATTGTTTATTCAGCCACCACTTCGGCATCGCCACCGACGCGGCGCGACTGCAGCGTGGACACCTTGATGTTGCGGCGTGCCGCCACCGAACGCGGCGAATCCTGATGCTTCAGCGCGTCGAAGGTTGCGCGAACCATGTTGTAGGGGTTCGACGAACCGATCGACTTCGCCACCACGTCCTGGATGCCGAGCGTTTCGAACACCGCGCGCATCGGACCGCCCGCGATGATGCCGGTACCGGCGGGGGCTGCGCGCAGATAGACGCGGCCCGCACCGTGACGGCCGGCGATATCGTGATGCAGCGTGCGGCCTTCGCGCAGAGCAACGCGCGTCAGGTTACGCTTCGCCGATTCCGTCGCCTTGCGGATCGCCTCGGGAACTTCGCGCGCCTTGCCGTGACCGAAACCGACTCGACCCTTCTGGTCGCCGATCACGACCAGCGCCGCAAAGCCGAAGCGCTTGCCGCCCTTGACGACCTTCGCCACGCGATTGATGTGGACCAGCTTGTCGACGAACTCGCTGTCGCGCTCTTCGCGATCCCTGCTCCGTTCGCGTCCGCCGCGTTCGCGTTCACCTGCCATGGTGTTTTCCAATCTCAGGGAGCCTAACGCCCCTGTCCTTAATCTTGGTTCAAAACCGGTTGTTAGAAGCTCAATCCGCTTTCGCGGGCTGCATCCGCGAGCGCCTTGACGCGCCCGTGATACAGATACTGACCGCGATCGAATATCACTTCCTTGACGCCCTTCTGCACGGCGCGTTCCGCCAGCAGCTTGCCGACGGCCTTGGCCGCATCGATGTTGGCGCCCGTGTTGCCGCTCTCGCGCATCGTCTTTTCCAGCGACGACGCGGAAGCCAGCGTCTCGCCCTTCAGGTCGTCGATGACCTGGGCATAGATATGCTTCGACGAGCGGAACACCGACAGACGCGGACGTCCATTGGCGGAGCGGCGCAGTGAATTCCTCACACGCTGCTTGCGCCGGGCATTTGTAACTTTCAGTGACATGGCCGGCTCCGTTACTTCTTCTTGCCTTCCTTGCGGAAGATGAATTCGTTGGCGTACTTCACGCCCTTGCCCTTGTAGGGCTCCGGCGGACGATAGGCGCGGATTTCGGCCGCAACCTGACCGACGCGCTGGGAATCATTGCCCGTGATCGTGATCTCGGTCGGCTTCGGCACCGCGATGGTGATGCCATCGGGGATCGCGTAGACGACGTCGTGGCTGTAGCCGAGCGCGAGCTGCAGGTTCTTGCCCTGCAGCGCGGCGCGGTAGCCGACGCCGGTGATCTCGAGCTTCTTCTCGAAACCCTTGGTGACGCCCTCGACCAGGTTTGCGACCTGCGCGCGCGCCGTGCCGTACATGGCCTGCGCCCGGTTGGTTTCGAGCTTCGGCGCGACCTTGACCGCGCCGTCCTCGAACTTCACCTCGACGTCGTCATGCACGACGAACTGAAGCTGACCCTTCGGCCCCTTCATCTTGACGGTCTGCCCTTCGACGGTCGCCGTCACACCGGACGGGATCGGCACGGGCCGTTTGCCAACACGTGACATGCTAGAATCCTTCCTCAGAACACCGTGAAGAGAACTTCGCCGCCCACGTTCGCTTCACGCGCTTCGTGGTCAGCCATGATTCCCTTCGGTGTCGACAAGACCGAAATACCGAGACCGTTGTTCACGCGCGGCAGGTTCTTCACCGAGGCGTAAACCCGACGGCCTGGCTTGGACACCCGCTCGATTTCGCGAATGACCGGCTCGCCGTCGAAATATTTCAGTTCGATCTCGAGTTCGCTGCGGCCGGACGAATGCTCTACGCTGGCGTAGCCGCGGATGTAACCCTCGGACTTCAGCACTTCGAGCACGTTGGCGCGCATCTTCGAGCCCGGGGTCGAAACCTTGGACTTCGAGCGCATCTGCGCGTTGCGGATGCGGGTGATGAGATCGCTGATCGGATCGTGCGTAGACATCTGACGACCCTCCCTTACCAGCTCGACTTCACGAGCCCGGGAACCAGGCCCTTGGAGCCGAGTTCACGCAGCGCGATGCGGCTGAGCTTGTTCTTGCGATAGACCGAACGCGGACGGCCGGTGAGTTCGCAGCGGTTGCGGATGCGCGTCGCCGACGAGTTGCGCGGCATCTCGGCAAGCTTCAGCGTCGCCGCGAAGCGCTCTTCCATCGGCTTGGTCTTGTCGGCGATGATCGCCTTCAGCTTCGCGCGCTGGGGTGCGGCGTTCTTGGTCATCCGCTTGCGCCGGTTGTTCTTCTCGATTGAACTCTTCTTTGCCATGCTTGGCTCCTGGGTTTCCGCGTTTGAGAGGCTTTAACTGCGTCTCACTGCCGGAACGGGAAATTGAAAGCGGTCAACAAGGCACGCGCCTCGTCGTCGGTCTGCGCCGTGGTGCAAACCGTGATGTCCATGCCGCGGGCTTCCGAAACCTTGTCGAAGTCGATTTCGGGGAAAATGATGTGCTCCTTGAGGCCGAGCGAATAATTGCCGCGGCCGTCGAAGCTCTTCGGATTGAGGCCCCGGAAGTCGCGTACGCGCGGCAGCGCCACGTTCACCAGGCGGTCGATGAACTCGTACATCTTGGTCTTGCGCAGCGTGACCTTGCAGCCGATCGGCTGGTTTTCACGCAGCTTGAAGGTCGCGATCGCGACGCGCGAATAGGTCACGATCGCCTTCTGGCCGGCGATCAGCGACAGGTCGCCAGCTGCGGTCTCGGCCTTCTTGCGGTCGTTGACGGCGTCGCCGACGCCCATGTTGAGGACGACCTTGTCAAGACGCGGCACCTGCATGACGTTGGCATAGCCGAACTGTTCAGTCAGCTTGCTGCGGATGCTCTTGTCATACTCCACGCGCAGGCGCGGCACATAAGCGGTTTCAGCCATCGATCTCTGCTCCCGAGCTCTTGGCAATGCGTACCTTCTTGCCATCAGCCTGAATCTTGAAGCCCACGCGGGTCGGTTTGCCGTCCTTGCCGACATACGCGATGTTGGACAGGTGGATCGGCGCCTCCTTGGAGATGATGCCGCCTTCCTGGGCCTGGGTCTGCTTCTGGTGACGCTTCACCAGGTTGACGCCGCGCACGAGAGCCTTGTTCTCGTCGGGACGAACCTCGAATACTTCGCCGGTACGGCCCTTGTCGCGGCCGTTCAGCACGATGACCTTGTCACCCTTGCGGATCTTGGCAGCCATCACAGCACCTCCGGCGCAAGTGAAATGATCTTCATGTGGTTCTTGGCGCGCAGCTCGCGCGGCACGGGCCCGAAGATACGGGTGCCGACCGGCTCCGACTGATTGTTGATCAGCACGGCGGCGTTGCGGTCGAAGCGGATGACCGAGCCGTCGGCGCGGCGGATGTCCTTGCGGACCCGCACCACGACAGCCTTCATCACGTCGCCCTTCTTCACCTTGCCGCGCGGAATCGCTTCCTTGATCGACACAACGATAACATCGCCCACGGTGGCATAGCGGCGCTTGGAGCCCCCAAGCACCTTGATGCACATGACACGGCGTGCGCCTGAATTATCGGCCACGTCGAGGTTGGTCTGCATCTGAATCATTGATGCACCTCGTCCTCTTTCTGATGCGCTGGAACGCGCTTAAAATTTCCCAAAACCGGTCAGGCTAAGCCCGACCTGCTTCAGGCCGTTTTCTTCTGTTCGCCCCGGACAACCGTCCAGCGCTTCAACTTCGAGATCGGCTTGCTCTCCTCGATCCACACCATGTCGCCCGGCTTGAACTCGTTGTTCTCGTCGTGCGCGTGGTAGTTCTTGGAGCGGCGGATCGTCTTCTTGTAGATCGGGTGGGTGAAGCGGCGATCGACGCGCACCACTATCGTCTTGGCTTGCTTGTCGCTCACGACCACGCCCTGAAGGGTTCGTTTCGGCATATCCGGCCTCTTACTTCTTCTTCGCGCGCGCTTGCGCGGCGATGGTCTTGATGCGGGCGATATCGCGGCGGGCTTCACGCAGCCGCGTGGTGTTCTCCAGCTGCCCAGTGGCCCGCTGGAAACGCAGGTTGAAACGCTCTTTCTTCAGGTTGAGGACGGCGTCCTCCCTCTGATCGTCGCTCATCGCGCGAATGTCGGCGGTTTTCATCTCGGCCATGACGGTTACTCCGCAATGCGCGCGACGAAGCGCGTCTTGATCGGCAGCTTGGCGGCGGCGAGCGAGAGCGCTTCCTTTGCGGTCTGCACCGTGACGCCGTCGATCTCGAAAATCACGCGGCCAGGCTTGACCCGGGCCACCCACAATTCCGGCGTACCCTTGCCCGAGCCCATGCGGACTTCGGCGGGCTTCTTCGACACCGGCAGGTCCGGAAATATGCGGATCCAGACGCGGCCGGCGCGCTTCATGTGACGGGTCAGCGCGCGGCGTGCGGCTTCGATCTGACGGGCGGTGATGCGCTCGGGCGCCATCGCCTTCAGGCCGAACTGTCCGAACGACAACGTCGCGCCCGAAGTCGCAACGCCGTGGATACGGCCCTTATGCGCCTTCCGGAACTTCGTTTTCTTTGGTTGCATCATGGCTTACGCCCTCAAACCTTCTCTAATGTCTCAAGCAGCGTCGCGACGCGGACGGGTATTGTCGCCTTCGGCCATCTTCTTGTCCTGGGCCATCGGATCGTGCTCGAGGATCTCGCCTTTGAAGATCCAGACCTTGACGCCGCAGGTACCGAATGTCGTGAACGCAGTCGCCACGCCGTAATCGACGTCGGCGCGCAGCGTGTGCAAGGGAACGCGACCTTCGCGATACCATTCCATACGCGCGATTTCGGCGCCGCCGAGACGGCCCGAGCAGTTGATACGAATGCCTTCAGCGCCAAGACGCATCGCCGACTGCACCGCGCGCTTCATGGCGCGGCGGAATGCGACGCGGCGCTCGAGCTGCTGGGCGATCGATTCGGCGACCAGGGTGGCGTCGAGTTCCGGCTTGCGGATTTCGACGATGTTGATGACGACGTCGGAAGCCGTGATGTCGGCAACCCGCTTGCGCAGCTTGTCGATGTCGGCGCCCTTCTTGCCGATCACGACGCCCGGACGCGCCGAATGGATCGTCACGCGGCACTTCTTGTGCGGACGCTCGATCACGATGCGGGCGACGGCTGCCTGCTTGAGTTCCTTGTGCAGGATCTCACGGATCCTGACGTCCTCATGCAGCAACTTGCCGTATTCGTTCTTGCCGGCGAACCAACGGGAATCCCACGTACGGTTGATGCCGAGACGCAGTCCGATTGGATTGATTTTTTGACCCATCGTCTTCTCCTGCGCTCTTAAGCGCCAGCCTCGGCCTCGACCTGACGAACCACGATGGTCAGGTGTGCGAATGGTTTGTAGATACGACCCGAACGGCCACGGCCGCGCGGCGAAAAACGCTTCATCACGATGCCGTTGCCGACATGGGCCTCGGCGACGACCAGATCGTCGACCTCGAGGTCGTGGTTGTTCTCGGCGTTGGCGATCGCCGATTCCAGGCACTTCTTGACGTCGACCGCTATCCGCTTGCGCGAAAACTGCAGGTCGGCCAGTGCCGCAGACGCCTTCCGGCCGCGGATCAGCTGCGCGACAAGATTAAGCTTCTGCGGGCTCACGCGCAGCATCCGGGCCACAGCCTTGGCCTCGTTATCCGCGAGCACTCTTTCGCGCTTTGGTTTGCTCATCGCTTATTCCTCAAGCCTTCTTGGCTTTCTTGTCGCCAGAATGGCCATGGAAGGTACGGGTCGGCGAGAATTCGCCGAACTTGTGACCCACCATTTCCTCGTTGACCGATACCGGCACATGCTTCTGGCCGTTGTAGACACCGAAGACCAGGCCGACGAACTGCGGCAGGATGGTCGAGCGGCGGCTCCAGATCTTGATGACGTCGTGACGGCCGGACGCACGCGCGGCATCTGCTTTCTTGAGCAGAGAGCCTTCGACGAACGGGCCTTTCCAGACTGAACGAACCATGTCCGGCGTTCCTTACTTCTTCCGCTTGTGGCGGCTTAGGAGGATGAATCTGTTGGTCGACTTATTCGAACGGGTCTTCTTGCCCTTGGTCGGCTTGCCCCACGGGGTCACCGGGTGGCGGCCGCCCGAGGTGCGGCCTTCGCCGCCGCCGTGCGGATGGTCGATCGGGTTCATGACGACGCCGCGGTTATGCGGACGCCAGCCCAGCCAGCGGGTACGGCCGGCCTTGCCGATCGAGATGTTCATGTGATCGGGGTTCGACACCGCGCCGATGGTGCCGCGGCAACGGCCGTGCACCAGGCGCTGTTCGCCCGAGTTCAGACGCAGAATGACGTAGTCCTGATCGCGGCCGACGATCTGCGCATAGGTGCCGGCGGAACGTGCGATCTGGCCGCCCTTGCCGATCTTCATCTCGATATTGTGGACGATGGTGCCGACCGGCATGTTGCCGAGCGGCATGACATTGCCGGGCTTCACGTCGACATAGTTGCCGGCAACGACGGTGTCGCCCGCGGCCAGCCGCTGCGGCGCCAGGATATAGGCCTGCTCGCCGTCGGCATACTTGATCAGCGCGATGAACGCGGTGCGGTTCGGATCGTATTCCAGGCGCTCGACGGTCGCGGCTACGTCGACCTTGTCGCGCTTGAAATCGACCATCCGGTAGGCCTTCTTGTGGCCACCGCCACGAAAGCGAACCGTGATACGGCCGGTGTTGTTGCGGCCGCCATTGCTCTGCTTGCCCTCGGTCAACGCCTTGACCGGCTTGCCCTTGTACAGCGCCGAACGGTCGACCATCACCAGCTGGCGCTGGCCCGGCGTCGTCGGATTGTATGTTTTCAATGCCATCGTCGTAACGCCTTATAGTCCGGTGGTGACGTCGATGCGGTGGCCCTCTTCGAGGGTCACGATCGCCCGCTTCACATCCGACTGCGAACCGAAATTACCGCGGAACACCTTGGTCTTGCCCTTGCGGACCAGCGTGTTCACGCTCTTCACCTTGACGTCGAACAGCTTCTCGACGGCTTCCTTGATTTGCGGCTTGGTCGCCTTGGAGGCGACCTTGAACACAACCTTGTTGTGCTCGGACGCTACCGTTGCCTTTTCGGTCACCACCGGGGCAACGATCACGTCGTAATGGCGCGGATCGATATTCTTCATTTGAAGCGCGCCTCCAACGCATCCACCGCCGACTTGGTCAGCACCAGCTTGTGACGGCGCAGAATGTCATAGACGTTGATGCCCTGGATCGGCAGCACGTCGATGTTCGGAATGTTGCGGGCCGCGGTCGCGAAACCGGTGTTGACCTCGGCGCCGTCGATGATGAGCGCATTGGTCAGGCCCAGACCCGAGAAATGCCCGACCAGAGCCTTGGTCTTGGCGGCCTCGAGCGTCGCCGATTCGATCACGATCAGCCCGCCGTCCTTTGCCTTGGCGGAGAGCGCATGGCGAAGTGCCAGTGCGCGCACCTTCTTCGGCAAGGCGAAGGCGTGCGAGCGCACCACCGGACCGAACGCACGGCCACCGCCGCGGAACTGCGGAACGCGGGCCGAACCGTGACGAGCACCGCCGGTGCCCTTCTGCTTGTACATCTTCTTGCCGGTGCGCCAGACATCGGCGCGGCCCTGCGTCTTGTGCGTGCCGGCCTGACGCTTGGCGAGCTGCCAGTTGACGCAGCGCTGGATGATGTCCTTGCGCGGCTCCAGGCCGAAAATCTCATCGGACAGCTGGACCGAACCGGCTTCCTTGCCCTCAAGGGTCGTGACTTTCAGTTCCATCTCACGCGCCCTCCTGCTCGGCCGGCGCTTGAGCCTGCTCGGCACCGCCGACAACCCTGAACTTGCCGGGCTTCGGAGCTTCCTTCGGCAACGGCTTCTTCACCGCATCACGCACCGAGATCCAACCGCCCTTGGAGCCGGGAACGGCGCCCTCGACGAGGATCAGGCCGCGCTCGACGTCGGTCTGCACAACGCGCAGGTTGAGCGTGGTGATGCGATCGACGCCCATGTGACCGGGCATCTTCTTGTTCTTGAAGGTCTTGCCGGGATCCTGACGTCCGCCGGTCGAACCGATCGAACGATGCGAAACCGACACACCGTGGGTGGCGCGAAGACCGCCGAAGTTCCAGCGCTTCATGCCGCCGGCAAAACCCTTACCGACCGAGGTGCCGGTGACGTCGACGAACTGGCCGACCACGAAATGGTCCGCCTGAATTTCGGCGCCAACCGGGATCAGCGCGTCCTCAGACACGCGGAACTCGGTGACCTTCCGCTTGGGCTCGACCTTGGACACCGCAAACTGGCCGCGCTCTGCCTTGGGCAGATACACGGTCTTGCGGGTGCCGGAACCGAGCTGCAGCGCAACGTAACCGTTCTTCTCGGTCGTGCGGTGGCCCAGAACCTGGCAATTGCCCAGCTTCAGCACGGTCACAGGGATATGTTCACCGGTCTCCGTAAAGACCCGCGTCATCCCGACCTTTTGTGCGATCACTCCGGAGCGCATCGGCGTGCTTCCTGTTCTTTCTGTCCGCTAACTTCGGACGATCTAAAAAAATCTAGAGCTTGATCTCGACGTCGACACCGGCGGCCAGGTCGAGCTTCATCAAAGCATCGACGGTCTGCGGGGTCGGGTCGACAATGTCGAGCAGGCGCTTGTGGGTGCGCATCTCGAACTGCTCACGGCTCTTCTTGTCGACGTGCGGCGAACGGTTGACGGTGAACTTTTCGATGCGGGTGGGCAGCGGAATGGGTCCGCGAACCTGAGCACCGGTACGTTTCGCCGTGTTCACGATCTCGCGGGTCGACGTATCGAGAATTCGATGGTCGAACGCCTTGAGACGGATGCGAATATTTTGGCCGTTCATTGCCGCTGTCTTTCTTTGTCGTCGTATTTGCGAATGGTGGCTAGCGAGTAGCGAATGATTTCATCCGCCACTCGCCAATTCCTGTTCGCTTACTCAATGATGGCGGAGACGACACCCGAGCCGACGGTGCGGCCACCTTCGCGGATCGCGAAGCGGAGCTTCTCTTCCATCGCGATCGGCACGATCAGGTGCACTTCCATCGCGATGTTGTCGCCCGGCATCACCATTTCGGTGCCTTCGGGCAGATGCACGACGCCGGTCACGTCGGTGGTGCGGAAGTAGAACTGCGGCCGGTAGTTGGTGAAGAACGGGGTGTGACGACCGCCCTCTTCCTTGGTCAGGATGTAAGCCTCAGCCTTGAACTTGGTGTGCGGCTTGACCGAACCCGGCTTGCACAGCACCTGGCCACGCTCGACTTCCTCGCGCTTGGTACCGCGCAGCAGCGCACCGATGTTGTCGCCGGCCTGGCCCTGATCGAGCAGCTTGCGGAACATTTCGACGCCGGTGACGATGGTCTTCTGGGTATCGCGCAGACCGACGATTTCGATTTCCTCGCCGACCTTGACGATGCCGCGTTCGACACGGCCGGTCACCACGGTGCCGCGGCCCGAGATCGAGAACACGTCTTCGACCGGCATCAGGAACGGCTGGTCGATCGGACGCGCCGGCTGCGGGATGCTTTCGTCGACAGCCTTCATCAGTTCGAGAACTGCGTCGTGGCCGAGCTTCTTGTCCTTGTCTTCGAGGGCGGCGAGAGCCGAACCCTTGATGATCGGGATCGTGTCGCCCGGGAATTCGTACTTCGAGAGCAGTTCGCGGACTTCCATCTCGACCAGTTCGAGCAGTTCCGGATCGTCGACCATGTCGCACTTGTTCAGGAACACGACGAGTGCGGGAACGCCGACCTGACGGGCGAGCAGGATGTGCTCGCGGGTCTGCGGCATCGGGCCGTCGGCGGCCGACACCACCAGGATCGCGCCGTCCATCTGCGCCGCACCGGTGATCATGTTCTTCACGTAGTCGGCGTGGCCCGGGCAATCGACGTGGGCGTAGTGCCGGTTCGCGGTTTCGTATTCGACGTGAGCGGTCGAGATCGTGATGCCGCGCGCCTTTTCTTCGGGCGCCTTGTCGATCTGGTCGTACGCCGTGAACGTCGCACCGCCGGT
Organism: Bradyrhizobium sp. AUGA SZCCT0177; assembly: GCF_018130125.1. Taxonomy (NCBI): domain Bacteria; kingdom Pseudomonadati; phylum Pseudomonadota; class Alphaproteobacteria; order Hyphomicrobiales; family Nitrobacteraceae; genus Bradyrhizobium; species Bradyrhizobium sp. AUGA SZCCT0177. The sequence continues at coordinate 44,880 of NZ_JAFCMA010000035.1, forward strand.
TTCAGCCAGCACCTTGGTGATCGCTGCGGTCAGCGAAGTCTTGCCATGGTCGACGTGACCGATGGTTCCGATATTGCAGTGCGGTTTGTTACGTTCAAATTTTGCTTTGGCCATTTGACTCTCCGTTTAATCGTTGACTGCCGCCAACGACAATCAGGCAAACTTCTTCTGGACTTCTGCGGACACGTTCGCGGGTGCTTCCGCGTAGTGATCGAATTGCATCGTAAAGGTCGCGCGTCCCTGGCTCATCGAGCGCAGGTTATTCACGTACCCGAACATGTTCATGAGCGGCACCATCGCATTGATGACGTTGGCGTTGCCGCGCATGTCTTGACCCTGGATCTGGCCGCGCCGCGAATTCAGGTCGCCGATGACCGAACCGGTATAGTCTTCCGGGGTCACCACTTCGACCTTCATGATCGGCTCGAGCAGGACGGACTTGCCCTTCGTCAGCGCTTCGCGGAATGCCGCGCGCGATGCGATTTCGAAGGCCAGCGCCGACGAGTCGACGTCGTGATACTTGCCGTCGACCAGCGTCACCTTGACGTCGACCACCGGGAAGCCGGCGACGACACCCGAGCCCATCACGCTGTTGAGGCCCTTTTCGACGCCGGGGATGTATTCCTTCGGCACCGAACCACCAACAACCTTGGACTCGAACTCGTAGCCCTTGCCGGGCTCGTTCGGCTCGACCACGATCGACACTTCGGCGAACTGACCGGTACCGCCGGTCTGCTTCTTGTGCGTGTACTTGACCTCGGCCTTTTTGGTGACGCGCTCACGGAACGCCACCTGCGGCGCGCCAATGTTCGCATCGACCTTGTAGGTACGGCGCAGGATGTCGACCTTGATGTCGAGATGAAGTTCGCCCATGCCCTTGAGGATGGTCTGGCCGGACTCCTGGTCGGTCGACACGCGGAACGACGGATCTTCCGCAGCGAGCTTCGCCAGTGCGACGCCGAGCTTTTCCTGGTCGGCCTTCGACTTCGGCTCGATCGCGATTTCGATCACCGGCTCCGGGAATTCCATCTTCTCCAGGATCACCTGCTTGTCGGGATCGCACAGCGTGTCACCGGTGCGCGCTTCCTTCAGGCCTGCCAAGGCAACGATGTCGCCGGCATAAGCTTCCTTGATGTCTTCGCGGTTGTTCGCATGCATCAAAAGCATGCGGCCGATACGTTCTTTCTTCTCGCGGGTCGAGTTGACCACGCCGGTACCGCTCATCAGCACACCCGAATAGATGCGGCAGAAGGTGATGGTGCCGACGAACGGGTCGTCCATGATCTTGAACGCGAGCAGAGCCAGCGGCTCCTTGTCGTCGGCCTTGCGGGTGACTTCGTTGCCGTCTTCATCGATGCCCTTGATGGCGGGCACGTCGACCGGCGACGGCAGATAGTCCACGACCGCGTCGAGCAGCGGCTGCACGCCCTTGTTCTTGAACGCCGAACCGCACAGCACCGGGAAGAACGCGCCGGTCAGCACGGCCTTGCGGATCATGCGCTTCAAGGTCGCGACATCGGGCTCCTTGCCGTCAAGATAAGCAGCAAGCACGTCGTCGTCGAGTTCGACGGCGGCTTCCAGCAGCTTCTCGCGATATTCATTGGCCTTCTCGACCATGTCCTCGGGAATATCGATGTCGACGAACTTGGCGTCGAGCTTCTCTTCTTCCCAGACCACGCCCTTCATGCGGACGAGATCGACCAGGCCCTTGAAGTTGTTTTCGGAGCCGATCGGAAGCTGGATCGCAATCGGCTTGGCGCCGAGGCGATCGACAATATCCTGCATGCATTTGTAGAAGTCGGCGCCGGTCTTATCCATCTTGTTGGCGAAGACGATGCGCGGAACGCGGTACTTGTCCCCCTGACGCCAGACGGTTTCGGTCTGAGGCTCGACGCCCTGGTTGGAGTCGAGCACGCATACCGCACCGTCGAGCACGCGCAGCGAACGCTCGACTTCAATGGTGAAGTCGACGTGGCCGGGGGTGTCGATGATGTTGAGGCGCTTGCCTTCCCAGAACGCGGTGGTCGCAGCCGACGTAATCGTAATGCCGCGCTCCTGCTCCTGCTCCATCCAGTCCATCGTCGCGGCACCTTCGTGCACTTCGCCGATCTTGTGGCTCTTGCCGGTGTAATAAAGGATGCGCTCGGTGGTCGTGGTCTTGCCGGCATCGATATGCGCCATGATACCGAAGTTGCGGTAGTTCTCTATGGCATGAACGCGGGGCATGGGTTGTTCCTTAAAATCCGTGTTTCGCCGTTACCAGCGATAGTGCGAGAAGGCGCGGTTGGCTTCAGCCATCCGGTGCACGTCTTCACGCTTCTTGACGGCGTTCCCCCGGTTATTCGACGCGTCGAGCAACTCGGCCGAGAGCCGCTCCGTCATGGTCTTCTCGTTGCGATCACGCGCCGCGGTGATGATCCAGCGAATGCCCAGCGCCTGACGGCGGACGGAACGCACTTCAACCGGCACCTGATAGGTGGCGCCGCCGACGCGGCGCGAACGCACTTCGATGGTCGGCATGACGTTTTCCAGCGCCTGCTCGAACACCGGCAGCGGGCCCTGCTTGGTCTTGGCCTCAATCATGGCGAGCGCGCCGTAGACGATGCTCTCGGCGGCAGACTTCTTGCCGTCGTACATGATCGAATTCATGAACTTCGTAATGATGATGTTCCCGAACTTCGGATCCGGGTTCACTTCACGCTTTTCAGCTGAATGGCGACGAGACATCTTGGCTGTTCCCGCTTACTTCGGACGCTTCGCGCCGTACTTCGAACGACGCTGCTTACGGTTCTTGACGCCCTGGGTATCGAGGACGCCGCGGAGAATGTGGTAGCGCACGCCGGGCAAATCCTTGACGCGGCCGCCGCGGATCATGACCACCGAGTGCTCCTGAAGGTTATGGCCTTCACCCGGGATGTAGCCGATCACTTCGAAGCCGTTGGTCAGGCGCACCTTGGCAACCTTACGAAGCGCCGAGTTCGGCTTCTTCGGGGTCGTGGTATAGACGCGCGTGCAAACGCCGCGCTTCTGCGGCGACTGCTGCAGCGCCGGCACCTTCTTGCGCGACTTCTGCACGGTACGCGGTTTTGCGATCAGCTGGTTGATCGTCGGCATGTCAGCCTTCACCCTTTAGTTCGCGCGAAACCGGAGATGGCTTCGCAAATTCTTCTCGGGACTAGCCGCCCCGTTCGGCCGCCTTGCACGGGAAAAGACCCACGCAAAACGAAATCGCGCCAACCACTCATTGCTGAGCGGAAAGCGCTTCGACGCCACAGAGGACCGCGACTGAAGGCCGATCAGCGTTCGCTGTTCGGCCTGCTACCGAGGTCATGCATCCGAGTTCACTCTCAAGAGAACGTGCTCAAGAGAACTAAAATCGCACTGGCATTGCCTAGCTATATGATCGACAGCGTTTGAGCGGCATTCGTCGAGGTTGGTGCCCGTCTCAGTCCAGAAGGATTTGGGTCCATAAGGATTTGAAGGGTGTTCCGTTCCGACGCTGGCGACGCTCACCGCCTGTCGTGAAGTGGGGGTCTTCTATAAGCCGTGGGTAGCTAAGTCAAGCGAAACGACAACGCAGGAAACGCCTATGGCACGGGCAGATTCAGAGCTTCGCGTGAATCGGTGCGTACCGAAATTGGCGGCACTCCCCGCTTCTTCGAATCGAACGGTGCCGGCGATTCTCGCTTATTTTATCCGGGTAAATATATCCAGAAACATAATTCCCCGGGTTCCCGTCCAAAGCGGATTGCCAAGCTAAGCCTTTATTTGCCTTTCCCGGCGCAAAACTAGCCCTTCAAGGCCGGAAATTCCTATGCAGTACACGGACATTGCAATTATCGGGGGCGGCCTCGCCGGCTCGACCGCGGCCGCGATGCTCGGACGCGCCGGGATTCCGACGCTCCTGATCGACCCGCATGAAAATTATCCGTTCGATTTTCGCGTCGAAAAGCTGAGCGGCGGCACCCAGGTCGACCTTTTGTACAAGACGGGATTCGCCGATTCGCTGCTGCGTTCGACCACCCATGACGGCGAAAACTGGATCGCGCGGGCCGGCTATCTGCTCGACAAGCGGCCGAGCCAGCAGTTCGGCATCATGTATGACGCGCTGATCATGGCGATTCGGGCCGAAATCCCCAAACCTGCCGAACTGGTCTACGCCAAGGTCACGGATGTCTCGACCAGCGACGATCGCCAGAAGCTCACGCTCTCGAACGGCGAAACGATCTCGGCGCGGCTGGTGGTGCTGGCCAATGGGTTGAACATCGGGCTCCGCCGCAATCTCGGCATCGAACGCCAGATCATCAGCGCGTGTCACTCGATCTCGATCGGATTCGACCTTGCGCCCGCCGGTCGCGCCGCTTTCGAATTTCCCGCGCTGACGTATTTCTCGGAACGTCCGAGCGGCCGTATCCCCTATCTGACGCTGTTTCCGGTCGGCACGAAGATGCGGGCGAATCTGTTCGCCTATCGCGAGGCCGACGATCCCTGGCTGCGCGAGATGCGGCAAAAGCCGGTCGAGACCATGAATGCCGCGCTGCCGCGGCTACGCCGCATCACCGGCGAATATACCGTGTCAGGCGACGTCAAGATCAGGCCAGCGGATATCCACGTCAGCACAGGCTATCGGCAGCCCGGCATCGTCCTGGTCGGCGACGCCTTCGCCACCACCTGCCCCGTCACGGGCACCGGCACAGACAAGGTACTCACTGACGTCACCCAGCTCTGCAACGTCCATATTCCCGCCTGGCTGGCGACCGAGGGCATGAACGTGGCCAAGATCGCGTCGTACTACGAAGATCCGGTCAAGCAGGCCTGCGACGCCTGGTCGATGGCGAAGGCCTTCAGCTTCCGCAAGGTCACCCTGGACCGCGGCATCTACTGGCGCGCACAACGCCTGGCGCGATTCCTGGCGTGGTTTGGCGAAGGCAATCTGCGACGGTTACGCAAGGCAATCAGCGCGGAAGCAAAAACCCACGCTCACTCCTCGTCGTCCTCGTCCTCATCATCATCGTCGTCTTCATTGTCGTCGTCGGCCTGACCGGCCGCATTGTGCGGCTTGTGGCCCTGGTCGTCCCAGAGCTTGCGGTAGGCGCCATTGCGGGCAAGCAGCTCCGCGTGCGAGCCGCGTTCGATCGCCTTGCCGTTTGAAATCACGATGATTTCGTCCATCTCGACCACCGACGTCAGGCGGTGCGTCGACCAGATCATGGTGCGTCCCTCCGCGACCTTCAGCAGCGTGCGATTGATCGCAGCTTCCGTGGTCTGGTCGAGCGCGGACGTCGCCTCATCGAGCAGCAGGACGGACGGGTTGCGGATGACGGCGCGCGCGATCGCGATGCGCTGGCGCTGGCCGCCCGACAGCGTGTCGCCGCGTTCGCCGACCGGCGTGTCGTATTTCTGCGGCAGGCTCATGATGTACTGGTGAATCTCGGCCTTCTTGGCGGCCTCCACGACCTCTTCGTCGCTCGCGCCTTCCTTGCCGAGCCGGATGTTTTCGCGGATCGACATGTTGAAGAGCATGTTCTCCTGGAACACGACCGCCATGCTCCCGCGCAGCGATTCCAGGGTGACGCGGCGGACGTCGACGCCGTCGATGGTCAGGCGCCCCTCGTCGGGCTGGTAGAGCCGCAGGATCAGATTGAGCAGCGTGCTCTTGCCGGAGCCGCTGGGTCCGACGATGGCGATACGCTTGCCGGCATTGAGCTTGAGGCTGAGATTGTCGAGCACCGGCGTCTCGCTGCCCTCGTACTGGAAGGTCACGCGATCGAAGGTGATGTCGTTGGTGATGCGCGGCAGATCGGGCGCGCCGGGGCGGTCGGCGCCGCGGGTCGGCTCGTCCAGCAGTTCCTGCATATGCCGCACCGATGCGGCCGCCTGGATCGACACCGGAATGAAATGCATCAGATGGGCGATGTTGTAGGACACCTCCCAGAACGCGCTCTCGAAGGTCACGAAGGTGCCGATGGTGATCTGGCCCGTGGTGGCGAGATAGGCGCCGATCGCGAGCACCACCAGATGCAGCAACAGCACTGAGATCGTGACGGTGCGTTCCACCATGGTCGACAGGAACACCGCGGACGCGGTCTTGGTGCGCACATCCTGGTTGCGCAGGGAGAACCAGCCGAACGCGCGGCGCTGCAAGCTGAACGCTTTCACCACCGCCTGGGCCGCGACGTTTTCCTGCACCATGCCGAGCAGCGCCGATTCATTCAGCTTCTGCTCGTAATTGGCCTGCACCGCCTTTGGCGTCAGAATCCGCGGGCCGATCAGCGTGATCGGAAACACCAGAAGCGCGACGGCCGCGAGCTGCCAGTTCAGGAACAGCATCAGGATGATGCCGGCGATCAGCTCCAGGAACGGCAGCGCCGCGCTGTTGGCAAAGGTCTTGACCGCCCCCTCGAAGGCCGAGAGGTCGATGGAGAAGCGCGAGAGAATTTCGCCACGCTTGGTGCGGGCGAAATAGCCCGCCGGCAAGCTCTGGACATGCTCGAACAACCGGGTCCGGACATCGGAAATGATGCCGGCTGCCAGCCGCGCATCCCAGCGCTCATACCAGATCGCGACGATCGAGGTGATGATGCCGGCGACCGCGAGCACGCCGAGGATCTTGTAGAGCGCCTGGAAATCCTCTTCGCCGAGCGCGTCGTCGATCAGGAACTTCAGGCTGAGCGGCATGATGACGTTGAACAGCGTCTCGACCAGCACGCCGAAGGTGACGATCGCCAATGGCTTCCTGTAATTGCCCAGATAGGGCTTGACGAAGCCGTAGACCGTCGCCATCGCGCCGGCGGCTTCCTTCGCGGTGAAGACGACGAGGTCCTCGTCATCATCGTCGTCGAGCTCCAGCTCGTCGTCGTCCTCGTCCTCGTCTTTCTTGGCTTTTTTGTCTTTTATGCCGTCATCGGCGGCGGGCAAGCCGGCCGGCTTGCCACTGGCGATAGCCTCGAGCGCGAGCTTCTTCGCAAGCTCAGGATCGTCCGCTGGCGCGGGATTCTGATCATCCGAAGAAGGAGGCTTTGGCGCCATGAAACCAACCGATGCTGCACGGCCGGCATGACCGCAAATCGAAACGCGATAGCGGTGGACGCTACCGCGCCGATCCTATGCGATCAGGATGAATTCGGCAAAACAATTGGCAAACAATCCGAGTACCGGAAGCTGCCGATCAGTCTTCGGACTCCACCTTGTCGAAGAACGAATAGCGCAGGCTGTCGGAGTCGGCGTACCACTGTCCCGGCCCCTTGTTGGCGGCAAGCGTCGCCGCCCACAATGCATCGGTGACGTCGCGGCGATGCATTGAGAGGTCGAATCCGTTGCCGAAGAACAACTCCGACCATTCCCACCAGGTGCTGAGCTTCTTCACCCCGCGCAGCAGGTCGTAGCGGTCGATCAGCGCCGGCGGCGTGTCCGACGTGACGGAGCCGAACAGCAGTCCGGTCTTGATCACCCGGTTCAGTTCGCGCACGGCGCGCGGGACCTGCTTCTCCGCGACGTGGCACAGGCTGGTCTCGAACACGAAATCGAACTCGCCGTCCTTGAACGGCATATCGACGATCGAGCCGAGCTTGTTGAATTTCTTCAGCGCCTTCGGCGTCCGGGCATGGATGGCGCGGTTGTTTTCGATGCCCCAGGCGTCGATGCCGCGCTCGCGCAGCGCGCCGACCAGTTCGCCGCTGGCCGAGCCGGCGATCAGGAGCTTGTAGCCCCTCGCCCGGTTCCAGACGATCTTGATCAGGTCCGTCAGATAGGCCGGGTCGGTAAACTCGCTCCAGACCTCGCTGTAGGGGCCAAGCCCGCGATAATTCTGGAAATAATCGCGATCGATCTTGTCGGAGAGCGACCCGCCCGCCTGCGCGCGTGCGCGGCGCAGCCGCATCATCTCGGAGACGATGATGTCGGTGGCGGCGTCGGAGGAGTCGAGCAGTCCGTTCAGCGTGGAGTCGAACAGATAGTCGCCGACCACGACGATCCCCGGATGTTCCTTCGGCTCGGGCCGGTGGTTGGTCATGACGTCGCGCACCGGCAAGCCGCCCGGCAGCGCGTTCACCGACGACAGCCAGCGATGGATCTTGCCTTCCTTGAAATAGTCACGGGCGTTGCCGAGCGCCGCCGGCAGCGACTTCAACGCGGCGTCGATCAGTTCCTGATCGCTGAGATTGGCAAATGCCAGCGCATCGGAACCCGCGATCAGCCAGTTCAGGACGCCATGCTTGCCCACATCATGACGCGCGCCCTCGTTGTAGACGCAGCAGCCGCCGAATGCCTCCGACATGAACCAGGCGCCGGGGATCTTCTCGCCCCAGAACGGTTCGTCGAACAGGATCGAGACCCGCAGATAATGCGCGGGCCGGTCGAAATAGGCGACGTGCTTGACCATCGACTTGCGCAGCTGCTCGCCGTTCCAGCGCATCGTGCCGAGCCAGGAATGCGGCAGGCACATCACCACAAGATCGAAGTCCCGCGTCTCCGGTCCCTTGCCGTTCATCATGTTGAGCTGATAGCGGCCGGAGGACGTCTTGCCGACCTGGAGCACCCGGTGATTGAGCTGGATATCGGCCGTGACTTCGCTGCGCAGGCAATCGACCAGTTGTTCGTTGCCGTTCTGAATCGAATACAGCCCGATATAGCCGTCGACATCCATCACGAAGTTCTTAAGCGCGTTCAGCCCGTTGGTGTTGTGGGGCTCGGTCGCGATGTCCGAGCGGGCCATCACCTTGAAGAAGCGCTTGGCGGTATCGTCGTCGACGAACTTTTCGAGCAGTTCCTCGGCGGTCATGTAGGCCCACGGATGCTCGTTGTCGTGGGCGCCGACGCCTTCGTAATATTCGAGCGGCGACACCATATCGCTGCAGCGCTTGCGGAAGCCCTCAATCGCGGCTGCGGTCTTCGCGCCGTATTTGCGGCGCATGCCCGGCACGTCATTGAGGAGTTCGCCGTCGAACTGCACCTGCTCGGCGTCCATCGGAATCGTCTGCAGGCCGAAATGCTGGATCAGCTCGCGCAGCGGATCCGGGCCGGTCATCGAGTAATCATAGATCTCGGCAACGCCGGCCTCATACATCGCCGGCGCCGAATCGAATTTGCGCGTGACGATCTTGCCGCCGACCCGGTCGGATGCCTCGTAGATCGTGATGCGGCAGAGATCGCCGAGCTTCTTTTTCAGATACCAGGCGCTCATCAGCCCGCCCGGGCCGCCGCCTACGATTGCAAGATCGAGCATGTGTTTTCCGCAAGTTCCCGCCTGCCCCCAAGTGCAGCCGGTTTAAGTCTCCTTAGCAAAAGCGCTTTTCACCCTGAAGGGAAGATGAACAAAGCAGGTCCGCGCGTCGCAGCAATGCCGGAAAGCGCCAAGGAGCCCGCCATAACTGCGCTTTTTTCATCCGAATCCGTACTCTTACGGGGGTTTCGGCGCCGGTGGTTGATCGGGCGTCGCCATGTGTGAATTCGCAGCCACGGTAGCGGCAAGCGGCTCCGCCGGCCTTATTCCCGCAGACGTGGAGTGCGCTTTCGGATTCCCGCGGACATTTCGTTATTCCGGGAACGCCTTGCCGGCGAGCAGACTGATCAGTTCCTGCTGCCGCGAAAGGCCTGTTTTCGCGAGCACGGACTTGAGCTGAGAGCGCACCGTTTCACGGCTGACACCAAGCGTCCCTGCGAGTACTTCGATCGTGCGGGCCTCGCTGATGCCGCGCGCCACACGCGCTTCCGCCGGCGTCAGGTCGAACAGGCCTTGCAGAACTTCGGCGGTCGGCACCGCGGCGCGATCGACTGGCGTCACCACAAGCAGCACGCTCGCTTGCGTGAAGATGTCGCGCGCGGCCCCGCGGACGGGAATGACGTGCAAGACCATCGGCAGATAATTGGCCGTCGCGGCAACCGGTATGGACTTGATGATCCGGCCATCCCCAAGAGGCCGCGCGGCGAGCGCTTCGGCCAGCAGCGCATCCGCCGTCACATCCGTCATAGTCACGCGCTCGGCACGGTCTTCAAACAGCGAAGGCATCAACGCCTCGAACAGGCCGTTGGCCGCGAACACCTGGCCGCGCGCACGTAGCACCGCGCCGGGCAGCCCCAGCGCCTGCAACGCGTCCGCCTGGGCGCGTGCGCGCTCGAAGCCAAGGCGGTTCGCCGTAAGCGATGCCCGCGCCAAATGTGGCCGCAGTCCATCCAGGAAGGTGACCATCTCGCGCGGCACCGGACCAAGATCCTGGTGCCGCGGCACGACGATGGCGATCGAATCGCCACTCGGTATCGGGATGATCGTGCCGGCCCGGTAGCCGAGGCCGTATTTGCGATAGAAATTGCAATAGACTTCGTTGGTTGCAATTTCCTCATCCGACAGAAGATCGCCGTCCGTGAGGAAGCCTGCATGATTCAGCGCGATGGCGCGCGGCAGATTCGGATCGCGCTCGCTCCACCCGTCATTCAGAAAGAGCGGCATGGTCGCATCATATTCGACTGAGTTGACCGCGCTGACGTATCCGTCCCGCACGGCGAACATAAACCCACCGCTACCGCTGGTCGCCGCACCGAGCTCGCCAAGCACAGCCGGCCAAAGGGAAGGAATGAGCCCCGCCTCGTAAATGCGGTCGATCAAATGTTCTGAAATTGAGTCGCTCATGGGGAATCGCAAGGAGCGTGTTGTTCACCAAATTCCATACTGATAGCACACACCGTTGTTGGGCGTGAAGCGTCGGGACCCCGCGTTGTAAAAAGCAAAAGCCGGCTTCGCAGCCGGCTTTCTTGTTGGGCGGAACTGGACAGGTCCCTATTCCGCGGGCGGCAGCGCCAGCGGTTCCGCTTCCGGAGCGGTCGGCACGATCGCGGCCTGCTTCTCGCGCTCGTCGAGGATCAGCTTGTCGCGCTTGACCGCGACTTCGCGGATCTTGGCCATCGAGGCGCCGGTGCCCGCCGGGATCAGCCGGCCGACAATGACGTTCTCCTTGAGGCCTTCCAGCGGATCCACCTTGCCGTTGACGGCGGCTTCGGTGAGCACGCGGGTGGTCTCCTGGAACGAGGCCGCCGAGAAGAACGAGCGGGTCTGCAGGCTCGCCTTGGTGATGCCGAGCAGTACCGGCGTTCCCGTGGCGATCTTCTTGCCCTCTTCCTTGGCCTTGGCGTTGATCACGTCGAACTCGATCTTGTCGACCTGTTCGCCCGAGATCATGTCGGTCTCGCCCTGGTCGGTGATCTCGACCTTCTGCAGCATCTGACGGACAATCACCTCGATGTGCTTGTCGTTGATGAGCACGCCCTGCAGCCGGTAGACTTCCTGGATTTCGTTGACCAGATAGGCTGCGAGTTCCTCGATGCCCTTGATCGCCAGGATGTCGTGCGGTGCCGGATTGCCTTCGACGATGAAATCGCCCTTTTCGACGATATCGCCGTCCTGCAGATGGATGTGCTTGCCCTTCGGGATCAGGTACTCCCTGGTCTCCTCGGTCTTGTCCATCGGCTCGATCGAGATGCGGCGCTTGTTCTTGTAGTCGCGGCCGAAGCGGATCGTGCCCGCGATTTCCGCGATGATCGCCGCATCCTTTGGCTTGCGAGCCTCGAACAGTTCGGCCACGCGCGGCAGACCGCCCGTGATGTCGCGGGTCTTGGCGCTCTCGGTGGAGATACGCGCCAGGATGTCGCCGGCCTTGACCTTCGCACCGGTGTCGACCGACAGAATGCCGTCGACCGACAGCATGTAGCGGGCATCGCCGCCACGTGCGAGCTTCAGGACCTTGCCGTCCTTGCCCTTGACCACGATGGCCGGGCGCAGATCCGCGCCGCCACGCGAGGCGCGCCAGTCGATGACGACGCGCTTGGCGATACCGGTGGATTCGTCGAGCGTTTCCGAGATCGACTGGCCTTCGACCAGGTCCTCGAACCCGATCGTGCCCTCGACTTCGGTCAGAACCGGACGGCTGTACGGATCCCATTCGGCGATCCGCTGGCCGCGCTTGACCATATCGCCTTCATCGACGTGCATGCGCGCGCCGTACTGAATGCGGTGGGTCGCACGCTCGGTGCCGTCGGCGTCGGTGATCGCAACCACCATGTTGCGGACCATCGCGACCAGATGGCCTTCGCTGTTCTTGGCGATGGCCTTGTTCTTGATGGTCACCTTGCCGTCGAAGTTCGACTCGATGAACGACTGCTCGTTGATCTGCGCCGCGCCGCCGATGTGGAACGTACGCATCGTCAGCTGGGTGCCGGGTTCACCGATCGACTGCGCCGCGATGACGCCGACCGCTTCACCATGGTTGACCGGCGTTCCGCGGGCCAGATCGCGGCCGTAGCACTTGCCGCAGATGCCGTTGACGAGTTCGCAGGTCAGGGCCGAACGGATCTTCACTTCCTGGATGCCGGCCTGCTGGATGGCGTCGACGTGAGTCTCCTCCATCAGCGTGCCGCGCTTGACCACGACCTTGTTGGTCGCGGCATCGCGCAGATCCTCGCCCGCGGTGCGGCCGAGAATGCGGGACGCCAGCGAGGCCACGACCGTGCCGGCATCGACGATGGCGCGCATCTTGATGCCGAGCTTGGTGCCGCAATCGTCCTGCGTGATGATGCAGTCCTGCGCCACGTCGACCAGACGGCGCGTCAGGTAGCCCGAGTTCGCGGTCTTCAACGCGGTGTCCGCGAGGCCCTTGCGGGCACCGTGGGTCGAGTTGAAGTATTCGAGCACCGACAGACCTTCCTTGAAGTTGGAAATGATCGGCGTCTCGATGATCTCACCCGACGGCTTGGCCATCAGGCCGCGCATACCGGCGAGCTGACGCATCTGGGCCGGCGAACCGCGCGCGCCCGAATGCGCCATCATGTAGATCGAGTTGATGTCGGCGTCGGCGCCCTTGGCGTTCTTCTTGGTCGAGGAGATTTCCTTCATCATCTCCTTGGCGATTTCTTCGGTCGCCTTCGACCAGGCGTCGACCACCTTGTTGTACTTCTCGCCGTGGGTGATCAGGCCGTCATTGTACTGCTGCTCGAAATCCTTCGCCAGCGTACGGGTGGTGTCGACGATCTTCCACTTGGAGTGCGGCACGACCATGTCGTCCTTGCCGAACGAAATGCCGGCCTTGAACGCGTTGTAGAAGCCGAGCGCCATGATGCGGTCGCAGAAGATCACCGTCTCCTTCTGACCGCAGTGGCGGTAGACTTGGTCGATGACGCCGGAGATTTCGCGCTTGGTCATCAGCTTGTTGATGATATCGTACGAAATCTTCGCCGAGCTCGGCAGCAAGTTGCCGAGCATGACGCGGCCCGCGGTGGTTTCGATCCAGCGCTTGGACACCTTGCCGGTCTCATCGATGCCTTCCCACCGGTACTTGATCTTGGTGTGGAGGTGGATGACCTTCGAATGCAGGGCGTGCTCGAGTTCGGCCATCTCGCCGAAGATCTTGCCCTCGCCGGGCAGGCCTTCGCGCATGATCGACACGTAATAGAGGCCGAGCACGATGTCCTGCGACGGCACGATGATCGGCTGGCCGTTCGCCGGATGCAGGATGTTGTTGGTCGACATCATCAGGACGCGCGCTTCCAGCTGCGCTTCAAGCGACAGCGGAACGTGCACGGCCATCTGGTCGCCGTCGAAGTCGGCGTTGAACGCGGCGCAGACCAGCGGATGCAGCTGGATCGCCTTGCCCTCGATCAGGACAGGCTCGAACGCCTGAATGCCGAGGCGATGCAGCGTCGGCGCGCGGTTCAGCAGCACCGGATGCTCGCGGATGACCTCGTCGAGGATGTCCCAGACCTCGGGACGCTCTTTTTCGACCAGCTTCTTGGCCTGCTTCACCGTGGTGGACAGACCCTTGGCGTCGAGCCGCGAATAGATGAACGGCTTGAACAGTTCGAGCGCCATCTTCTTCGGCAGGCCGCACTGATGCAGCCGCAGTTCGGGACCGACCACGATCACCGAACGGCCGGAGTAGTCGACGCGCTTGCCGAGCAGGTTCTGCCGGAAGCGGCCCTGCTTGCCCTTGAGCATGTCGGCCAGCGACTTCAGCGGACGCTTGTTGGCGCCGGTGATGACGCGGCCGCGGCGGCCGTTGTCGAACAATGCGTCGACGGCCTCCTGCAGCATGCGCTTTTCGTTGCGGATGATGATGTCGGGCGCACGCAGCTCCATCAGCCGCTTCAGGCGGTTGTTGCGGTTGATGACGCGGCGGTAGAGGTCGTTGAGGTCCGAGGTCGCAAAGCGGCCGCCGTCGAGCGGCACCAGCGGACGCAGGTCCGGCGGAATCACCGGCACCACGGTCAGGATCATCCACTCCGGCTTGTTGCCGGAATAGCGGAACGCTTCGACGATCTTCAGGCGCTTGGCGAGCTTCTTGTGCTTGATGTCGGATTCAGTTTCCTGCATCTCGGCGCGCAGCGACGCCTCAAGCTTTTCGAGCTCGAGACCCTTGAGCAGCTCGCGGATCGCTTCGGCGCCGATCATGGCGGTGAAGCTGTCCTGGCCGTATTCGTCCTGCGCCTTCAGATACTCGTCTTCCGACAGCAGCTGACGGTCCTTGAGCGCGGTCAGGCCCGGCTCCAGCACGACGTAATATTCGAAGTACAGGATCCGCTCGAGATCCTTCAGCGTCATGTCGAGTAGAAGGCCGATGCGGGACGGCAACGACTTCAGGAACCAGATGTGCGCAACCGGCGCCGCCAGCTCGATATGGCCCATGCGCTCGCGACGGACGCGGGAGAGCGTCACTTCGACCGAGCACTTTTCGCAGATGATGCCCTTGTACTTCATCCGCTTGTACTTGCCGCACAGGCACTCGTAGTCCTTGATCGGCCCGAAGATGCGGGCGCAGAACAGGCCGTCGCGCTCGGGCTTGAAGGTACGGTAGTTGATGGTCTCCGGCTTCTTGATTTCGCCATACGACCACGACAGAATCTTCTCCGGAGACGCAATCGAAATCCGGATCTGGTCGAAGACCTGAGCCGGCGTCGTCGGATTGAAGAGATTCATAATTTCTTGGTTCATCGTCTTCTCCTCGCGTGCCGATCGTCACCGGCAGCAAATTCGAAATTCTTTGTCAGCGCGCGCCCTGCTCAACGTCCGAGCGGAGTGCGAATGCCCGGCACATCTGAGCGAAGACTTGCTTCGCCCGCATGCGCCGGACATGAAATCGTAAGCGTTACTCTGCCGCCTCGGACGTCGTGGCCGGGCCGATCTTGGAATTGTGCAGGTCGACGTTGAGGCCGAGCGAGCGCATTTCCTTGACCAGCACGTTGAACGATTCCGGGATACCCGCCTCGAACGTGTCGTCGCCGCGCACGATCGCCTCGTACACCTTGGTACGGCCGGCGACGTCGTCCGACTTCACGGTCAGCATTTCCTGCAGCGTGTAGGCGGCGCCGTACGCTTCGAGCGCCCAGACCTCCATTTCGCCGAAACGCTGGCCGCCGAACTGCGCCTTGCCGCCCAGCGGCTGCTGGGTAACGAGCGAGTACGGTCCGATCGAACGCGCGTGGATCTTGTCGTCCACGAGATGGTGCAGCTTGAGCATGTAGATGTAGCCCACCGTCACCTTGCGGTCGAAGGCGTCGCCGGTCCGGCCGTCATAGACGGTCGACTGGCCCGAGGCGTCGAAGCCCGCGAGCTTCAGCATCTCCTCGATGTCGGCTTCCTTGGCGCCGTCGAACACCGGCGTTGCGATCGGCACGCCGTGGCTCAGGTTCTTGCCAAGCTCCATCAACTCGCCATCGTTCATCGTCTTGATGGTTTCATCGTCGCCGTAGATCTTCTTCAGGGTCTCGCGCAGCGGCTTGAGATCCTGCTTCTGATAATAGCTGTCGATGGTCTGGCCGATGCGCTTGCCGAGGCCCGCGCAGGCCCAGCCGAGATGCGTCTCCAGAATCTGACCGACGTTCATCCGGCTCGGCACGCCGAGCGGATTGAGCACGATGTCGGCATGGGTGCCGTCCTCGAGGAACGGCATGTCCTCGATCGGAACGATCTTGGACACCACGCCCTTGTTGCCGTGACGGCCGGCCATCTTGTCGCCGGGCTGGATCTTGCGCTTCACCGCGACGAAGACCTTGACCATCTTCATCACGCCGGGCGGCAGTTCGTCGCCACGCTGCAGCTTCTCGACCTTGTCGAGGAAGCGCTGTTCAAGGCCCTTCTTCGATTCGTCGTACTGCTTCCGCATCGCCTCGATTTCGGCCATCAGCTTGTCGTTGGGCGAAGCGAACAGCCACCACTGCGAGCGCGGATGCTCGTCGAGCACCGCACGGGTGATCTTGGTGTCCTTCTTGAAGCCCTTCGGACCGGCGATGCCCTGGCGATTTTCCAGGAGCTCCGCCAGACGGCCGTAGACGTTACGGTCGAGAATCGCCTGTTCGTCGTCGCGGTCCTTGGCCAGACGCTCGATCTCTTCCCGCTCGATCGCCAGAGCGCGTTCGTCCTTGTCGACGCCGTGACGGTTGAACACGCGCACTTCGACGATGGTGCCCTGCACGCCCGGGGGCACGCGGAGCGAGGTGTCGCGGACGTCGGAAGCCTTTTCGCCGAAGATGGCGCGCAGCAGCTTTTCTTCCGGCGTCATCGGGCTTTCGCCCTTCGGCGTGATCTTGCCGACCAGGATGTCGCCGGCGCGAACTTCGGCGCCGATGTAAACGATGCCGGCTTCGTCGAGGTTCTTCAGCGCTTCTTCCGAAACGTTCGGAATGTCGCGGGTGATTTCCTCCGGACCAAGCTTGGTGTCGCGGGCCATCACCTCGAATTCCTCGATGTGGATCGAGGTGAAGACGTCGTCCTTCACGATTCTTTCGGAGAGCAGGATCGAGTCTTCGAAGTTGTAGCCATTCCACGGCATGAACGCGACCAGCACGTTGCGGCCGAGCGCGAGTTCGCCGAGATCGGTCGAGGGACCGTCGGCGATGATGTCGCCCTTCTTGACGATGTCGCCGACCTTCACCAGCGGACGCTGGTTGATGCAGGTCGACTGGTTGGAGCGCTGGTACTTCATCAGCCGGTAGATATCGACGCCCGACTTGGTGGGATCGAGATCCTCGGTGGCGCGGATCACGACGCGGGTAGCGTCGATCTGGTCGATCACGCCGGAACGGCGCGCCGCGATCGCAGCACCGGAGTCACGCGCAACCACGCCTTCCATGCCGGTGCCGACGAACGGCGCCTCGGCGCGAACCAGCGGCACCGCCTGGCGCTGCATGTTCGAGCCCATCAGCGCGCGGTTGGCGTCGTCGTTCTCGAGGAACGGGATCAGGGCCGCGGCAACCGAAACCAGCTGTTTCGGCGACACGTCCATGTAGTCGACCTTGTCCGACGTGATCGGCAGCACTTCGCCGGCGTGACGGCAGATGATCAGGTCCTCGGTGAAGCGGCCCTTGGCGTCGAGCGGCACGTTGGCCTGCGCCACGCGATAACGACCCTCTTCCATCGCCGAGAGGTACACGACCTCCTCGGTGACGCGACCGTCCTTGACCTTGCGGTAAGGCGTTTCGACGAAGCCATACTTGTTGACGCGCGCAAACGTCGCCAGCGAGTTGATCAGACCGATGTTCGGGCCTTCCGGCGTCTCGATCGGGCAGATACGGCCGTAATGCGTCGGATGCACGTCGCGCACTTCGAAGCCGGCACGCTCGCGGGTCAGACCGCCCGGTCCAAGCGCCGAGAGACGGCGCTTGTGGGTGATCTCCGACAGCGGGTTGGTCTGGTCCATGAACTGCGACAGCTGCGAGGAGCCGAAGAACTCGCGCACCGCGGCAGCCGCCGGCTTGGCGTTGATCAGGTCCTGCGGCATCACGGTGTCGATATCGACACTGGACATGCGCTCCTTGATCGCGCGCTCCATGCGGAGCAGGCCGATGCGGTACTGGTTTTCCATCAATTCGCCGACCGAACGCACCCGGCGGTTGCCGAGATGGTCGATGTCGTCGATCTCGCCCTTGCCGTCGCGCAGATCGACCAGCGTCTTGATGACGGCCAGAATGTCTTCCTTGCGCAGCGTGCGGTGGGTGTCGGGCGCGTCGAGTTCGAGGCGCATGTTCATCTTGACGCGGCCGACCGCGGACAGGTCGTAGCGCTCAGAGTCGAAGAACAGCGACTGGAACATGGTCTGCGCCGAGTCGATGGTCGGCGGCTCGCCGGGACGCATCACGCGGTAGATGTCGAACAGCGCGTCTTCACGCGTCATGTTCTTGTCGGCATGCAGCGTGTTGCGGATGTAGGCGCCGACATTGACGTGGTCGATGTCGAGCAGCGGCAGTTCCTTGTAGCCCTGCTCGTTGAGGGCCTTCAGCGACTTCTCGGTCAGTTCCTCGCCGGCTTCGGCGTAGATTTCACCGGTCTTCGGGTTGACGAGGTCCTCGGCCAGATAGTTGCCGATCAGCTCTTCGTCCGACAGACGCAGCGCCTTGAGGCCCTTTTCCTGCATCTGGCGCGCGCTGCGCACGGTCAGCTTCTTGCCGGCCTCGAGCACGACCTTGCCGGTGTCGGCGTCGATCAGGTCGTTGATGGTCGAGTAGCCACGGAAACGGGTGGCGTCGAACGGCACGCGCCAGCCTTCCTTGCCGCGCTTGTAATTGATCTTCTTGTAGAAGGTGGACAGGATCGTCTCGCCGTCGAGACCAAGCGCATACATCAGCGAGGTCACGGGGATCTTGCGGCGGCGGTCGATGCGCGCGAACACGATGTCCTTGGCGTCGAACTCGATGTCGAGCCAGGAACCGCGGTACGGGATCACGCGGGCGGCGAACAGCAACTTGCCGGACGAATGGGTCTTGCCCTTGTCGTGGTCGAAGAACACGCCGGGCGAACGGTGCATCTGGGAGACGATGACGCGCTCGGTGCCGTTGACGACGAAGGTGCCGTTCATGGTCATGAGCGGGATATCGCCCATGTAGACGTCCTGCTCCTTGATGTCCTTGACCGACTTGGCGCCGGTTTCCTCGTCGATATCGAACACGATCAGGCGCAGCGTCACCTTCAGCGGCGCCGCATAGGTCATGCCGCGCTGACGGCACTCGTCGACGTCGTATTTCGGCGGTTCGAATTCATAGCGGACGAACTCCAGCATCGAGGTGCCGGAGAAATCCGAGATCGGGAACACCGAACGGAAGACCGCCTGCAGGCCCTCGTCCAGGCGGCCGCCGACCGGCTCATCGACCATCAGGAACTGGTCATAGGACGCCTTCTGAACCTCGATGAGGTTCGGCATCTCTGCGACTTCCTTGATGTGTCCAAAAAACTTGCGGATGCGTTTGCGACCGGTGAATGTCTGCTGCGCCATCGTGGCCTCTCATTTTCGTCGCCCTTGATGGACGAACCTTCCGAAGCGCGACTGCCGCCGCCCCCGGGTTGAATTTTCGAATCGCTTCGCCGGAACAAAGCCCAAATTCAGGAATTAAGTCCCAAATCCGTTCTCCAGACCTTCAAAACGCAAAACGACGCGCGAGGCGCATGACTGCACCTCGCCCGTCCAACCATCGCTTCACGGACTGAAAAAGCCCGAAATTTGACTGTCTCCCAACGGCTTACGCCGAGAACCCTGCCGTTCCCGCCGCCTACCGTATTTTCCTGCTGCCAGCCCGATATGGGATGACAATAGTGGAGATTCGAGGGTTAACCCCGCGAATCCCCACACATTTTTGTGTACGCCGTGCGTCCGGTTGTCCCATAGCACGACTTTTGCATCGATCCCGGGTGCAGCTGCGCCCCGCCCGGGACCTTGTCTCAAGTAACTTGCGTTACTTGAGTTCAACCTTGGCGCCGGCCTTTTCGAGCTGGGCCTTGATCTTCTCGGCTTCGTCCTTGTTGACGCCTTCCTTGACCGGCTTCGGCGCGCCTTCGACGAGGTCCTTGGCTTCCTTGAGGCCCAGGCCGGTGATGGCGCGGACTTCCTTGATGACTTCGATCTTCTTCTCGCCGGCGGCGGCGAGAACGACCGTGAATTCGGTCTTTTCTTCAGCGGGAGCGGCGGCAGCGCCACCACCGGCCGGACCGGCAACCGCAACGGCGGCAGCGGCGGACACGCCCCACTTTTCTTCGAGGAGCTTTGCGAGCTCGGCAGCTTCGAGCACGGTCAGGCTCGAGAGGTCGTCGACGATTTTCTGTAAGTCAGCCATTGATCTGTTTCCTTAAACGTATTGGTTCGAACCAGGTTTGATTTGCGAAGGGTCAGGCCGCTTCGCTCTTTGAGGCATAGGCCTGGACGACGCGCGCGAGCTTGGCCGCGGGCGCAGTCGAGAGCTGAGCGATCTTGGTCGCCGGCGCCACCAGGAGGCCGACAAGCTTTCCGCGCAGTTCATCGAGTGACGGCAGCGAGGCAAGAGCCTTCACGCCGTTAACATCCAGGATGGTTTTACCCATCGAGCCGCCGAGAATGACGAACTGCTCGTTCGTCTTGGCGAATTCGATGGCAACCTTCGGCGCCGCTACCGGATCGTCTGAAGTGGCGATCACGGTCGGTCCCTTCAGCAGGGAACCGATGGCAACGACATCCGTGCCTTCAAGAGCAATTTTGGCGAGACGGTTCTTCGAGACCTTCACCGACGCACCCGCCTGCTTCATCTGCATGCGCAGCTTCTGCATCTGGGCCACGGTGAGGCCGGAATAGTGGGCGACGACTGCAACGCTGGTGGTCTTGAAGACCCCGTTCAGCGCCTCAACCGCATCCTTTTTTGCCGCTCTTTCCACAGCAAGCTCTCTCCGGTTGGCGGCCTTCGCGTGAGGCGAGACCGCCGGGTTGCACCCACCGTCTCACCCAAAACCTGACCTCAAGACACCAGTCCTTCGGACACGTCGGGCAAGACGACATTGAAAAGCCTGCCCTCCCGAACCAGATGGCGCGGGGTGTCGAGGTTCGAACCAAATCGGCCCAAGCGCCGCATAACGCGACGCCAAGCAAAATCCGGTCTTCACCCGTCTGTGCAGGCTATGCGATTAAGCCGTTGAAGAGACTTGCATCTCGTCGCGGGCGCCTGCAGTCTTGGACAGGATCGAGGTTATCCGGCAAGCCGGACGCCCCCTGCCGCATTCCAGCCTGACGATGGGTTTCCTCCCTTTCGAGCAATCCATAGCGGATGTCCTGAAAGGAATGATCTCCTACCGTATCGGGTTTTCGGAATGCGAGCACAGACGTGCCAGCAACGGCCAGCACGCCCGGAAGCCGTTCTTTACCGAGTCTCGCCCGTCTTGCCAAGAGCAAATTTCGGGCCGCGGCGGATGAGCCTGATGGAACCCGGAGCGACGACGTCCCGATGAAGGTTAGCGAATGCCTGCGCCGTGGCAAGACATCGTCCCAAACGCCTTACGGATCAGGCAATTTATTCTTGGTACCGGTAGCCGCTAACCGGCCTCCGGCCAGTTTAAGTCAGAGCTCCGCGAATGATCCGGCATATCCTCACCCTCCTGCTCGGCCTCGCGATCCTCGCCGGGCTCTATTGGGTGCTGGCGAACTTTCCGTTCAGGGCGATCGCCCTTGTCTATCTCCTTCTGGTCATTACCGGCGGCCTCAATTTCGTCTGGGTCGCGATCGTCATCGGAATGATGACCTTCGGTGCGATCCGGAAACATCCGGGCCTGGTCGTCGCGCCGCCATTGTTTTTCGCGATCTGGTTCGGCGCCGCGCTGGCGGAGCGGTACAAGGTAGCTGACGAAACCGATCCCGCACTGGCCGTCCGCGCGGTGCCGGCGGAATTGCGTAACATCCGAACAGTCACCCTCGTGACCCGGGCAACGCGAGGCTGCTGCGGACATGCCTCGCTCCTCGCCAACGGCCTGGTCGACGGCTACGTCCACGCCTATGACGGTGAGAACGGTCATATCGGACCGATCCGCCTCACGCAGCTGGCCGCGGCAAAGGACTGTACGAGCGACGAGCTGCGCCAATCCGAGCTGTTGCAGCGCGCCGGCCGCATCGACGAATGTCTGAAAACGACCACAATCGATGCGATTCCCGACGGGCTCGTGATCCGCATGCAGGAGAGACCATACTACCCCATGGTCGGCTGCTGCACGGTTGGCACGATCAACATCAGGCAGAATGGTGAAGAGCGCGCCGCGGCGACCTGGCACTCAGGCCGGCAAATCGTGCTCAGCTATGTCCCGCTCTTTGGGATGCCGAATGCGCCCGATCCGACGCTGTCCCTGTGGGACGGGTTTGCTGGCGGCCCTTTACTGATGATCTGGATCGGTGGCCCAACCTTCGCCGGTGAAGACCTCGCGGCCGCCGCTTACGGCATCGATTGGGACGCGCCACCGAAAACCGCCGATGTCAGCACCGCGGTACTCATCCGGCGCGCGGTCGAAATTTCCAGGGGATCGACCCGCGCTGCCGCGCTCGACATCGCCCTGACGGTTCAGGGCAAGGGCGTTGTCGATGACGACGTTCTCGGCGTGGTCTCCTCCTTCATCGAAACGGCATATTTCGGCGGCACCGCCTATGACAAGATTCAGGAATTCTGGTTCAAGCTCAATCCCGACCAGCAGCGCAAATTCATTGATCTGGTCATGGCGCGCATGCAGGATGCCACGATCGGCTTCGACTACAATCACGCCGCATTTCGCTGGGGGGCCGGAAGGTTCCCGGGCGTCGCGGATCAGGCTCTGCGCATCTTCGAGGACCGGCGCGATCTCAAGACCTGGCAATACGAGCTGGCGTTGCGCCTCGCCCAGAACGAGCGGATCCCCTACAAATCCGTGGAGTATTTTGCCGAGCAGCGCCAGCGTTTTCGTTCGATCCAGGACGACAGCAGCGGCGCCTTCGTCAGCCGCGCGCTCGCGTTCAAGCGGGTCTATCTTCTGAACAATGACGAGCAGCGCGAATTTTTCGCGCAACAGCTCGATCGTGTCCCGGATGCAGTGCTGGAACAGTTTCTGATTGCGGCCGGCTGGAATCGCGACGCTCCGGAGGAGGCCACCCTCACCGCGGCGACCCGCCAGCTACGCGAACGCGGCGCAGTCCGCATCGCGGCGGTAAAGGACGAGATGCTCCGGCGCAATCTGCAGGAACGGTACCACAATCGCGACAGCTAGCGGATCATGGTCTAGGCGGCCCGGACCTCATATCGCAATGGCCGGCCGGCGAAGTACGCCTCGAGATTGGCCATCACGCAGTCCTGCATCGCCACATGCGATTCCAGCGTGTGGCCGCCGATATGCGGCGACAGCACGACGTTCGGCAATGCCGTCAGCGCGTCGGGCGCGTGCGGTTCCCTGGCGTAGACGTCGAGGCCGGCGCCGGCGATGGTCTGGTCGGTCAGCGCCGCGACCAGCGCCTGCTGGTCGATCACCGAACCCCGCGCGATGTTGATGACGTAGCCGTCCTTGCCAAGCTTGTTCAGGATATTGGCATCAACCACGTGATGGGTGTCGCTGCCGGCGCGAACCGCGATGACAAGCACGCTGCACCATTCCGCGAGCGCCTCGAGCGTCGGAAAATATTGATACGGCACGTCGTGTTGGCTGCGGCTGAAATAGCCGACCTCGGTCTCGAAGGCAGCGACACGCGCGGCGATCTTGCGGCCGATCTCCCCCATGCCGTAGACGCCGATTTTACGCCGGAGCATGCCGGCCTGCGGACGCATCATCGGCGATGGCTTTGCGCCGGCCCAGCTACCGCTGCGCACGTAATCATCGGCCACCAGCAAGCGCCGGGTCGCGGCCAGCATCAGCGTCACCGCGATGTCGGCAACGGAGGCGGCATTCGCGCCCGGGCTGTGGCCAAGCACAATGTTGCGCTTGGCGACGGCGGCCAGATCGACGCCGTCATATCCGGTGCCGTAACAGACAATGGCGGCCAGTTTCGGCATCTGGTCCATCGTGTTGGCGCTGAGCGGTGTGCCGCCTGCCGTGATCATCGCGCGAATACCGGAGAGTTGTTCGGCCGAGAACGTCTCGTTCGGTGGCTTGCCCGCAGCGTCCAGCAGTTCGTAGCGCTCACCGATCCGCACCATCAGGGCTTTTGGGAAGCGCGAATAGACCAGGACCTTCTCGGGCATGTTGTTCTTTCCCTGTCGCAAAGCAAAGGGCGGAACCGGTCACCCGATTCCGCCTGTTTTCTCATCAGTGCCGCAAGACCTTAACCGAGCAGCGTGCCCGGCTCGACCTTGACGCCCGGGCCCATGGTGGAGGAGACCGCCACGCGCTGGATGTAGGTGCCCTTCGAGCCGGCGGGTTTCGCCTTGGAGACCGCATCCGCGAGCGCCTTGACGTTCTGCACCAGCTTTTCTTCGGTGAACGAGGCCTTGCCGATGCCGGCCTGCACGATGCCGGCCTTCTCGACGCGGAACTCGACCGAGCCGCCCTTGGCGCCCTTCACGGCGGTGGCGACATCCATCGTCACGGTGCCGATCTTCGGGTTCGGCATCATGCCGCGCGGGCCGAGCACCTTACCGAGGCGGCCGACCAGCGGCATCATGTCGGGGGTGGCGATACAACGATCGAAATCGATCGCACCGCCCTGCACCTTCTCGACCAGGTCTTCGGCGCCGACGACGTCAGCACCCGCAGCCTTGGCCTCTTCCGCCTTGGCGCCGCGCGCGAACACGCCGACGCGCAGGGTGCGGCCGGTGCCGTTCGGCAGGGTCACCACGCCGCGAACCATCTGGTCGGCGTGACGCGGATCGACGCCGAGATTGATCGCGATCTCGATCGTCTCGTCGAACTTCGACTTGGCGCGTTCCTTGACCATCTTGATGGCGTCCGCGAGCGGATAGAGCTTCTCGCGATCGACGCCCTCGCGGGCCTTCTTCAAACGTTTTCCGATTGCCATGGTCCGTTACCCCGCAACTTCCAGACCCATCGAACGGGCGGAGCCCTCGACCATCTTCATGGCCGACTCGACGGAATCGCAATTGAGATCCTTCATCTTCTTCTCGGCGATCTCGCGCACCTGCGCTTTGGTCACCTGGCCGGCCTTGTCGCGGCCCGGGGCTTTCGAACCGGACTGGATCTTGGCGGCCTGCTTGAGGAAGAAGGACATCGGCGGGGTCTTCATCTCGAAGGTGAACGAACGATCGGCGTAGATCGTGATCACCACCGGAATCGGGGTGTTCTTTTCTTCTTTCTGCGTCTGGGCGTTGAACGCCTTGCAGAATTCCATGATGTTGAGACCGCGCTGACCAAGCGCGGGACCGATCGGGGGCGAAGGATTCGCAGCACCCGCCGGCACCTGCAATTTCAGGTATCCGGTCACTTTCTTTGCCATACGTCACTCCTCATGTTGCTCCGGATCATCCGGAAGCTTCACAGGACCGTGGTGCGGTTCAACGGATGACTGGCGATCACCCATCTCCTCCCACGGCACTTCTCCCTCTCCCCGCATGCGGGAAGAGGTCAAGACGATCAGACCTTCTCGACCTGACCGAATTCCAGTTCGACGGGCGTGGCACGGCCGAAGATCGACACTGCGACCTTCACGCGGCTGCGCGCCTCGTCAATTTCCTCGACCACGCCGGAGAACGACGCGAACGGCCCATCGGCCACGCGGACGTTCTCGCCGATTTCGAACGACACCGACGCCTTCGGACGTTCGACGCCTTCCTGCACCTGGTGCAGGATCCGCATCGCCTCGGACTCCGAGATCGGCATCGGCTTGTTTTCGGCGCCCAGGAAGCCGGTTACCTTGGGCGTGTTCTTGATGAGATGGAACGCCTCGTCGGTCAGCTTCATCTTCACCAGCACGTAGCCCGGGAAGAACTTGCGCTCGGCGTCGATTTTGCGGCCGCGGCGCACTTCGGTGACCTTTTCGGTCGGCACCAGCACCTGCTCGAACAGTTCCTCCAGCCCGCGCTGCTTGGACTGTTCGCGGATCGATTCCGCGACCTTCTTCTCGAAGTTCGAATAGGCGTGAACAATATACCAGCGCTTGTCCATCGTTTGGGTTCCGGTGCTCATCAGTGGACGCCCAGCAGGAAGGTAATGAGATAGCGGATGATCATATCCGCGGCGAAGAAGAAGATCGAAGACAGCGCCACCATGATGAACACCATGATGGTGGTGATGGTCACTTCGCGGCGGGTCGGCCAGGTGACCTTGGCGGTCTCCGAACGCACTTCCTGCAGGAACTTGAACGGGCTGATAGCCATCGTTGGGTACCGCGTCCTTTGAGACGAATTTCTGAATTTAAGCGAATCCGAACAGCCCTCTAGCGCCCAGCCCTCTCTCGAAGGATGAGCCGCCAAGCGGGCTCGATTGTTCGGGGGATTTCAAAGCCGCGCCGGATATCCGCATAACGGGCCGGCAGCAGGTGGCGGGTATCTACTGCCAGTCGGGCAAAAGGTCAAGGTATGCGCCGGCCAGCGGGCCCCGGGACCGGCGGAAACGCTCCGGGCCGGACCGAAGGCCCTTGGTTAACCGCTGGTGCCGGGCGCACCTCAAATCCGAATCAGAGCGTGATCGGGTTCTTAAAGGCTCCCCGCCATCCTGACCGTCCCCTTGATGGACCATGAGGTGACGATGTCGCTGCTCAGCCAACACCAGACCGGCCAGGACGGACCTGCAGGTGACATCGCCTGGAGCGTTCTCGACGCGGCCAACGACCTCGGCGATACCGTCACCATCGATGCCTGCCGACGGGTGATTGACGCGAATCTGCGCGGCGCCCAGCCTGCGACTTCGGATATGGCAGTGGTCGTCGCCTTCTTCGGCTAGTTCCGGACTGGCGGCAGGAACCTCGACCAAGTCCTTGATTTCAAATCCTTGATTTAACTGGCAGGGGCGGCAGGGCTCGAACCTGCGACAACCGGTTTTGGAGACCGGTACTCTACCAACTGAGCTACACCCCTACGCAAACCATGCGTCGCCGCCGGTTTCGGCCCGTTTCAAGCATAGGCGATGCCCCGATTGCAAGGGCGAAGCCGCGCGCGGCCCTATGGAAATCGGTGACCGCCCTGTTCAAGTCAAGGGTTCTGCGCCAAACTTCCCTCCTGCCATAACAACAAGAGCAATGGGAGAGACCATGAACGCGCAGACCGCCCCCAAACACGCCGCCTCCCCGCAGACCCCGTCCCTCCCCCACGCCAAGCCCGAACAGATCGGACTCTCCGCCACCCGCCTGCAGCGGATGTCGGACGCCTTCAAGCGCGAGGTTGACAAGGGAACCCTGCCGGGTGCGACCGTGCTGGTGGCCCGCCGCGGCCAGATCGGCTGGTTCGACGCGATCGGCCGGCAGGCGCCTATCTTGTCCGCGCCGATGGCGCAGGACAGCATCTTCCGCATCTTCTCGATGACCAAGCCGATCGTCTCGATCGGCATCATGATGCTGATCGAGGACGGCCACTTCCTGCTCAGCGACCCCGTCGCAAAATTCATCCCCGAATTCGCCGGCCAGAAGGTCGGCGTCGAGCACAACGGCCAGCTCGATCTGGTGTCCCCGAAGCGGCAGATGACGGTGCAGGATCTGCTGCGCCACACTTCGGGTATCACTTACGACCATACCGGCAACGGACTGGTGCAACAGCTCTATCAGCAGTCGCGGCTGCGCAGCCGCAAGATCACCAATGCCGAACATGCGGTGATGGTCGCGAGCATGCCGCTGATCTGCCAGCCCGGCGCCGAATGGAATTACAGCCGCTCCACCGACATCCTCGGCCGCATCATCGAAGTCATCTCCGGCAAATCGCTCGGCGCCTTCCTGACCGAGCGCATCCTGGCGCCGCTGCAGATGGCCGAGACCGCGTTCCACACCGCAGAGGAAAATGCCGGCCGGCTGGCCGAGGCGTTCCCGACCGATCCCTGGAACGGCGACAAGGTCCAGCTCTTCAACATGCTCGAGAAGCCGGTGATGGAATCCGGCGGCGGCGGGCTGGTGTCGACCACGATGGACTATGCCCGCTTCAGCCAGATGCTGCTGAGCGGCGGCACGCTTGACGGCGTCAGGATCGTCGGCCGCAAGACGCTGGAACTGATGGCGTCCGATCACCTCGCCCCGTCAGTCAAGGTCAACTCGCCCTTGATGCCGGCCGGCCACGGCTTTGGCCTCGGCTTTGCGGTCCGCACCCATGACGGCATGGCGCCGTTCCCGGGCTCGCGCGGCAACTTCTTCTGGAGCGGGATGGCCGGGACGTTCTTCTGGATCGATCCGAAGGAGGACCTGTTCGCGGTGTTCATGATGCAGGGCCCGGGCCAGCGGGAGTACATCCGCACGATGTTGCGGAACCTGGTGTACGCGGCGGTGGAGTGACCCCGTCGTCCCGGCCTTGAGCCGGGATCTACCGTGTTAGCTGTCAAGAGGCGTTAGCGCCTTTCCAAGGCTGTCCGGACCTGATTACGGCATTGGCGAAGACGACAAGGCG